>CAMDOF010000085.1 GCA_945903465.1 Opitutus sp. GAS368 | reverse complement strand
CACCGCCACCGCCACCGCCACCGCCACCTGGCTGCGGTTGATAAGCTGGCCTCGGGAGGGGCGCCGGATTCGAAGCGGGACCACCCCGATCTGACCTGACTTCCGAGCTAGGGTTGGGGCGATCCCCTGCAGCCGTCGAGTCGAGGGGCGCAGGGGACGTAAATTCAGCGGTTTTCTCACTTTCAGATCGCGCCGCCGGCGGCGTCTCCGAACGAGCCGGACTCACTTCGGCACCCTCTTTGATGGCAGCCATCGGCAAAGGCGGCAACGGGTCTGGACGAGGCGGCAACGCCACGGGCAACGAACGTTCGGCGGGCTCAGACCGGCCCTCCCCGGCCAACGGGGCTGGACGCTCAACCGGAACTTCCCGCACCACCACTGGCACCGGACGATCTTCTCGCGGCGCAGCCACGGGGGCCGTCGGCACGAAAATTGACGGTACCGCTAGTTCCGCCGGCGGAGCTTTCGGCCGCGGATTTTCCGTCACCCCTGGAAACTCTGTCTGCACTGACCTCGAAGGGACCACTCGGCGCGGACGCGCCTTCGCCGGCTTCAACGCCTTAGCTTCGGCCGGCTTAGCTTCGGCCGGCTTGGCTTCGGCCGGCTTGGCCGCGCGGATTTTCGGACGCAGCTTAGGAGATTTTTTGTCACCAGCAGCGCGGGAGGATGCCTCGTTGGAAGATTTGGATGATTGGGCCATGTCAGAGTTTTCGGGAAATAGAACAGAGGCCACGCCTCCGTGAGACGCGCGGCCAAATTTGAAGTTTCAAAACGAATCCAGCCTTTCCACGAGACGATCAATCTGAGCTTCGAGAAATGCCGGTAGCCCCTCGTTCCAAAGGACAAAGTCAGCACGCTCAATTTTCCACGGCAACGGCAATTGCTTAGAAATGCGCTGACTGGCTAGCCCGCGCGGCAGACCGCGTTGCTCAAGGCGAACAAGTTGCTCTTCGGGAGAACAGGCGACGCACAACGTGAAATCAAACCAATTCTCCAGTTCCTTTTCAAAAAGTAACGGCACCTCCACCGCCCACCGCGCTTTCGGGTCCGTCGACCACGCTCGGCGCCATTCCTCAAAAACCAGCGGATGCAACAATTTCTCCACCCAAGCGAGATCCTCGTCGCTCCCAAAAATACGCTCCGCCAATACCACCCGATCTATCCTCGCCGCCTGCCCCCCTCTCTTATCCAAAACAACCGCCCCAAACCGCGCCACCAGCGCCGCCTGCACGTCAACCCGGGGGAGCACCCTTGCGCGGACAATCTGATCGGAATCCAGTCGCCGAAACCCGCGCTTCGCCAACGCGGCGCCCACCGTCGATTTACCACACCCCATTCCTCCAGTAATTCCTAAGTGCATAATAGATGTTTTACCCTATTTTAGACCTTGCACGAATTTCCTTTGATTTCTCCTAAGTCCTCCCACTTGCTCCGCTTCAAAATTCCTCAAATCTCGCGAGCATGCCTGAAATTTCCCAGAAGTGGCTATGATTCTTCCTGTCGATACCAAAGAAATCGGCGAGGTGGCGACCTTCACTTTAGAAAAGTTCCGTGGGATGTTCCCAAATGCAAGCATGGTCTTGGTCGGGAAACTTTTTGCTGACGTCGCAACGCTTTTTGCAGGCAAACATCCCGACTACTCCCCCATCGACGTCAAGTACCACGACCTTGAGCACACCTTGCAGGCCACAGTTTGCATGGTGCAACTTCTCGAAAATCGCCACCGCGCTGCCGGCGAACTGCCCCTCACGGCCCGCGGGTTTGAACTCGCCATGGCCGCTGTGCTCCTTCACGACGCGGGTTATTTAAAACTACGCTCGGACACCGCCGGGACCGGCGCAAAATACACCTTCTGTCATGTGCTGCGGAGTTGCGCCTTCGCCACCTCCTACCTACCCAACCTCGGCGTCAATCAGCGGGAGATCGAAGTGGTTCTCGGATCCATCAACTGCACCGGACCAGCCAGGGAAATAAGCCAACTCCACTTCCCTCATCCAATCGACCGCGTCGTCGGCTGCGCCTTAGCCACCGCCGACTATCTCGGTCAGATGGCGGCCGCCGATTACCCCGATGAGCTGGCTATTCTTTTTAACGAGTTCGAGGAGTCCGATAACTTTACCCAAACCCCCGCCGCGCAACGCCTCTTCCGCTCGGCGGAGGAGCTCGCTAAAAACACTCCGCAGTTTTGGCAAAATTTCGTACAGCCCAAGCTCGAACACGAATGTCAGGGGCTCTACCGATTCCTCGCCTTTCCTTCTCCCCACGGCACAAATCATTATTGGTCGGCGGTGGAGGCTAATATTGCGATCATCAAGAGCCGCCTACCCTCTCCCTAGTTGCCCAGCCGGGCAGGCTGGCGGTAACCCCAGCATCACCCGCACTCCCCCCTCGCGATCGGTCCTAGGCCAAGACTGATCGTCCCGTCCACCGCGTAAATCGCCCACCCCGCCACGATCCGACGATCGCCCACGGCGCAAGCACCCCGCCCTTCGCCAGCGCCACCACGGCCTGGCCATCGCCGCAATTCCTCGCCGCGATCGGTCCCAAGGCAACGGCATCCCCGCGAGCCCCGGCCGACCGAGCGTGCGCTTGGGTCGACCCTCATTTTACACTGTCCTCACGGAGGCTCCTCCCCTAAAATTCGCCATGAAGACTCGCCGAGAAATTGTCGAAAACTGGCTGCCTCGCTACACGGGCGTCCCCTTGGACCGTTTCGGAGGTTACATTCTCCTGACCAACTTCGACCGCTATGTGAATCTCTTCGCGCAGTGGCACGACGTCCCCATTCACGGCAAGGATAAGCCGATGCCCAACGCCACGGCCGACGATATCACCATCATCAACTTTGGCATGGGGAGCGCCACCGCCGCCACCGTCATGGATCTCCTCACCGCCATCCATCCCAAGGCCGTCCTTTTTCTCGGCAAATGCGGCGGCCTCAAGCACCGCGCCGAACTCGGCGATCTCATTTTACCGATCGCCGCCATTCGCGGCGAGGGCACCAGCAACGATTACTTCCCCCCAGAAGTACCCGCGCTCCCCTCCTTCGCTCTGCAAAAAGCGATCTCCACGTCCATCCGCGAATTCGCCCGCGATTACTGGACCGGGACCGTCTACACGACCAACCGGCGCGTCTGGGAACACGACGAAGTCTTTAAAGATTACCTTAAGAAAATCCGCGCCCTCGCCATCGATATGGAGACCGCGACGATCTTTACCACCGGTTTTTTCAATGAACTGGTCACGGGGGCACTGCTCCTCGTCTCCGATCAGCCCATGACGCCAGAGGGTGTCAAAACGGTGGAGAGCGATCAGCAGGTCGACGCCGAATATGTGAGCGACCACCTGAAAATCGGCATCGCCTCGCTCAAACAACTCATCAATCGGGGCATCACGATTAAACACCTGCAGTTTTAACGCGAGAAACCGCCCAACGCCGCCCCTGCGAGGACTTCGCCGCTTGCGCCCACGCTGGCCCGCGCGCCCGCCGGCCCGCGCCCGCCGGTTCCGCTGTGCCCCCGCGCACGGGGACCTCGCCCCTTCTTCGAATTTGCCTCAATCCAAAACCTCGAGAGGAAACGGCACGAAACGATCGACTCCTCCCAATTTCACTTGCGCCCAAATCACGTAGGAGCCCGCGCGCGGGATCAGGAGTTTAAAGTTTAGTTCCGGGTTGATCGCGTCCAGCGTCTTCCGTTCGTCGCTCTCGACCGGGTGTAAATGGGCAAACCCACTCCGCGCTCCATCGAAGGCGACCAAGTGCGCGTAGGCTCCCATGACCGGCGCAAGCGCCACCGGCCCACCACCCGCCTGCCGCACCTTAAACTTAAGATCGAGCGGCCGCCCGGCCTGGGCAGGTGAGCGTGCTGTCGATAATCCGAAGGTGTAACCCGCCACGTCCACTTCAGCTCGGCGGGCCCGCGGCGCGACGGGCGGCGTCGCCTCCCCTAAGACGACCGCGAGGTCCGCGCTGGCGTAGAGCCCGCGACCGGTCGCCGCGGGCGTGAAGTCGGCAAAAAAACGGTAATTCCCGCCACGGCGCGGTGAAAATGTGAACGCCCACTCACCGGCTGTTTTCGTCGGTTCAGGATGCACATGCTGGTAGTCATCCAGAGTGGGATCGACGATCAAGAGATGGAGCTTACGCGTGTGCGCCAACCATAAATCCTCCGGACCAACCGGCCGCCCACGACTCGTCTGCAAGAGCACCGTCCCGCTCGCCGCGCGTCCCGCCACCGGCGGCTCCCGCAGCGCTATCGCCATCGACACCGGTGAACGCGCCGCCACGACCGGAATGAACTGGGGATTGTTCGGGTCGCAAAATTCGATGGAATTCGCACCCTTCCCTTCCACTCGGAAATCCATGTGGCTCAGCGCCGTCCCCGTCGGCAAGGCGCGCATGGCAAAAAAGATCACCAAAGCCACCACCGTAATCACCGCTACCTGCCGCGCTTTCCCCGGACTAAAAACGGGCGCGACCGAGCGCGCGACGCCGCCTTGGCCGGCCGACGCCCGCCGGAGTAATCCTCCATCTGGCGCACTCATCGCCGCATCTTCGCCACGAAGTCCTTCGCCTCCCACGCACTGCCGTCCACGCGATGAGCGATCCGTCCATTGCCATCAATGAGCAACGTGGTCAGCGTATGCTTCAGCAAGTCGGCCTCAAATTCTGCGATCACTCCGAATTGCGTGAGCAGATCGCGAATCGCCGTTTCCGGACCAGTCAAAAAGGAAAAATTTGCCGTATCCATTCCGCGAAGATCCGCGTAGTCGCGAAGAACGCCGGGCGTATCGAAGACCGGATCAAGCGTGATCGAAATCAGTTCGAGATTCGGCACGCCCGACTCGCGGGCCAATCGTTGCACCGCGATCATTTTGACCGTGGCCGCCGGGCACATCGTCGCCACCGGACAACGGGTAAAAATGAAGTTCAACATAATCTGTTTACCCCGAAAATGCGCGCCTTGGACGACCTGTCCGCGTTGATCATAAAGCGCAAAATCGGGAACGGTTTCACTCACTTCCCGATAAGCGTTTTTACCACGGGTGTGCGTATCCTGCCGGAGCTGCCGCATGCCCGCCTTGATGGTCGCGTCCGCCACGCGGTCATCGGGCCAGATCTTCTCGAGGCGAAAATCGCCTCCGACCACCGGCACCATTTCACCGCGGATTTTTTGTCCACTTCGAGCCAGAGCAAGATCGCCCGTGGCCACCAAAAACTCCATCGTCATCGCCGGCATGTACCCCTGAATCTCATCATGGCGCACCACGAGAATTTTGCGCTCAGTCTCCACGCGAACAATTTCACCGGTGAGCGGGTAGCGTAATTCTTTGGCGGGCGCGGCCGGCTTAGCACCTGACGTCACGACCCGACCAGCCTCGGTGGCGGGACCCGAGCGGGCGCAGGCGGCAGCAAAAACGAGCAAACTTCCCCAAGCCGCCCCGGCCCGCACCCGCCGACACCAAGGCCTGACCCCGCGAAGAAAGCGATGAGCGAGACGTCCGCTGGGCCCCGCGCCCACGGGTGCTCGGGCCGAACGAGTCGGCGCCCCACCTCCGCGCACCATGCCATAAGATTGCATGCTCCTACGGATTCGCCGGAATATATAATTGTCAAAGGGTTTGCGACCGGCCGCAACCACGCTTCTCTTTCGACCCGCTCTTCTCATGGCCACCGCCGCTCCCACGCAACGCACGTCCACGCACAAACCCGCCCTCGCGATATTCGCCACCCTCGGCGCAACGTGGGTATTTGTCCTTGTGACCCTCGGCGCCTTCACCACGAGCATCGGCGCGGGCATGGCATTTCCAGACTGGCCACTTTCCCACGGGTCAATGAATCCGCGCGGCTGGCTCCAAGATATTTCGATGTTCGCGGAGCATTCCCATCGCCTATCGGGCATGATGATGGGGTTAATTGCCATTGCCCTGGCGGCCTGGCTGTGGCGGCGGGAAGAGCGGCGTTGGTTGCGACAACTCGGCCTCTGGGCGCTCGGGATCGTCATCCTGCAGGGGTTGATCGGGGGCCAGCGCGTCACCCTCGACGCGCTGCACGTCCCTGGTTTCGAGATGTCACTCGGTCAGATGTTGCGGATTCCGCACGGCATTCTCGCGCAAATTTACGTCTGCGTACTCATCGCCGTCGCCACCGCCTCCACCCGTCACTGGATCGAGCGCACGGCCCCGCTCGGAGCCACCGTGCGCCGGCTCGGCGTCGCTTGCTGTGTTCTCTTGCTCGGACAACTCACCGTGGCCGCGACGATGCGCCATAACGCCGCCGGCTTGGCAATTTATACCTTTCCTTACTCAACCCCGGACGGCTCCTGGTTACCCGCCGCGTGGGATTTTCGCGTGGCGATTCATTTCACCCACCGCGTCCTCGCCGTCGTCATCGCCGTGGCCCTCACCGCTTTGGCTTGGTCAGTTCGTCGCGATCGCGCCACGACCTTACCGCTTCGCGCGGGTGCCTCCGCCCTCCTCAGCCTCCTCGTCCTGCAAATTCTACTCGGCGCACTCGTCATCTGGTCGCGCCGCAGCGCGGAAACCACCACCGCCCATGTGGTCGTCGGGGCGCTCACCCTTGGCACTACCTTTTGGATCACTTGGGTCGCTCACCGGGATTGCCTTGAAGGCCCCACTCCTTTGGCTACCCCCTCTCGCTCATGACCTCCGCTACTGCTGACACGACCACGGCCAAATTCAGTGACTACCTCGAACTGACCAAGCCCCGGCTCAGCCTGCTCTCCGTGCTGACCACCCTGGTCGGGTACTTCGCCGCCCGCCCACCTGCCAACCCGCCCAAGCTGATTTTCCTGCTCATCGCGACTTCGCTCGCCGCCGGCGGCGTCGCGGCACTCAACCAATGGATGGAGTACACCACCGATGCGAAGATGAAGCGCACCGCCGATCGACCGATCCCATCCGGGAAAATTTCCACCGGCTCGGCCTTCGTCCTGGGCTGGCTCATGTGCATCGCCGGCCTGTTCCTGCTCTTCTCGCGAGTTGATCGTCTCGCCGCACTTTTCGCCCTGATTACCATCATCGCCTACCTCGGCTGGTATACCCCGGCGAAGAGTCGCTCCATCTGGAGCACCGAAATTGGCGCCATCGCTGGCGCGTTTCCTCCACTCATCGGCTGGTGCGCCGGAGAGGGCCGCGTCAGCGCACTCGGCTGGATTCTTTTCGGCATTCTCTTTTTTTGGCAGATCCCGCACTTCATGGCCGTCGCGTGGACTTATCGGCGGGAATATTCCAGCGTCGATTTCCCCATGTTGCCGGTCCGCGATGCCTCCGGCCGCTGGGTCGCGGCGTGGGCGTTCTTCAACGCGCTCGCCCTCGTCGCAGTGAGTCTGCTGCCCGTCACTCAAGGGCTCGCCTCCTCGTCCTACGGCGCGGCCGCCGCCGTCTGTGGCGGCTGGTTCCTCTGGCGCGCGGGGCAGTTTCTCCGCTCCGCGAGTCGAGATCTTGCCGCTCGCCGCCTCTTTATCACATCCATCATTTATCTGCCTCTCGTGCTTTCCGCACTCGTGGCGGACCGTCTCTTGCACCCGTGACCACTCAAGATATCCCCGCTCTCAACGCCACGCTCAACGCGCTCGCCACCGTCCTGATCAGCGCAGGATTCATTTGTATCAAAACCGGGCGAAAGGAGGCCCATCGCAAAGCGATGCTCGCCGCCGGTTTGGTTTCAGCCGTCTTTCTCGTCGGCTATGTTACCCATAAAATCCTCGTCCGCGGCGTCCACACGCCGTTTGGCGGCACCGGGGCGATCCAAGTGATTTACTACACGATGCTGATCTCCCACATCGCCCTCGCGATCTCGATCGCTTATCTCGTCCCACGCACATTTCTTTTCGCCATCCGCGGTGATTTCAACCGCCACCGCCACTGGGCGCGCTGGACCTTTCCCATTTGGTATTACGTCAGCGTCACTGGCGTCCTCGTCTACTTCTTCCTTTATCAGTGGTGGCCCGCTCCGCCCAAGTCGTAAGGATCACTCGGCGCACTCCCTCCCGGCCGCACGGCGGACAACGAGACTCGCCTTGCCGGGCTCCCCCGGCGGGTCACCCACCCCGCTTCCGCTCGAGCCAATGAAGCATGCGCACTCGCGCTGCCTTCGCCCCGGCGGATCGCTCATCGCTTCAAACGCTTCCCACCGCTCGACCGACGTCGCCCCCTCCACGTCCCGCCGTTAACCGAGCCCGAGCGCGCCGCCGCTGCAAAGATCCACCTTGCCAAAACTCGCGAGGCGGTGCCCGACGCCGTGGGCCAACGCTAAATGCAGCCGATTATGCGGCACTTTATCGAATTTCAGTGCCCGCCCCATTTCAAAGCCGAAACCACCGCCGATCATCACAAAAGGAATATTATCGAGCGTGTGACTATTCCCTTTGCCGAGTTCGTTGGTCCACACGATCAGCGTGTGGTCGAGCATCGAGCCCTCGCCGCCGGGCTCGGCCGTCGCCGCCAAACGATCTGCCAGATAACGCACTTCCCCAGCAAACCAGGTGTTGATCTTAATCAGCTTCTGCTGGGCGAGAACATCCGTATCCGGCTCGTGCGACAGGCCGTGATGGCCGTCGGTAATATCCAACCAATTCATCCGCGCTCCTCCGACCGACTTGGTGTATTGAAGCGTCGCGACGCGCGCCATATCGTTGACGAAGGAGTTCACGAGCAGATCAATCTGCATGCGACTGAGTCGGGGCACGTTGTCGTTCTGATCGGCGATACCGCGATCCAAGTCGGGCGGCCCGACGCGCAGAGCCGAATCGGCTCCCGTCGTTATCTCGCGCTCCAACTGCCTGACCAATCCCTCGTGCTCTTCCAGCACCCGCCGGTCCTCCGCACTGATCATCTGACGCACCTTGGCGAGTTCCGCCTTCAGGGGATCCAAAACGCTCCGCAAGCTCTCCCGATCCTTCATCTGCCCATAAAGTTTCTCGTGCATCTGGTACGGATCGGAAATCGGTGCCACCGGTCGGCCCGACCCCGCGTACGACATGCGAGTCCAGGGGTCGGCCCGGTCCTGCACACCCACTCCGAATTCCAACGAGCCAAAACGGGTCCGCGTCGTCTCCTGACTCTGAAAAAAATTCCGGATTTCCTGATCAATCGAGATACCGCTCGCCCAGCCGGCTGGAATCGATTTACCCCCGCCCTGAATATTGCCCGGCAGCAGTTCGATCCCTGTGAGCAGGCAACTCATCCCGCGCATATGACCGTCGCCGTCACCACGCACCTTATTAGAAATTCCCTGAAGCAGCAGCATCCGCTCCCGATGAGCCGCGAGGGGCGTGAGGATCTCCTTGAGCGCAAAATCTCGACCCGCCTCATCCGGCCAGAATGCCGTTGGCACGGTGCCGTTCGGAGAAAAGACCACGACCAAACGCTGGCGGGGACGGGCGGGTGCGGCCAACGCGAGGCTCGGCAGGCCGACAATAAAAGGGAGCACGGCCGCCGAAAGACCGGCCTGTTTAATGAAGGTGCGACGATGCAGCGAGGTCATGAGGAGGGTGCGTGGGCGGTTGGGGAAACGCGGAAAACTCTGCTCCATAACAAGCGTGCAGCGTCGCGATGTCCACCATCAGTTTTTTAATATTGTATCCGGAGGCGATGAAAGCATCCCGCAAAACCTCCGCGGTATCGGGCCCATAGGCGAGCACGGGCTGCTTGACGATATGGTGGCAGAGCTGCTCGATAAAAGCAGCCAACGCGCGCTGGTTTCTCAGGGTAAATTTCGCGACGTCGCGCGCGCCGCCGATACGCACTTTCTCGATTTCATCCACGACGTAATCGCTCACCGCATCAATCGGCCGACCGTTCTCTTCCCGGCGAAAGCGCCCCACCGCATCATACCATTCCAGGCTAAAGCCCAGCGGGTTGATGACCGCGTGGCAGCCTTGGCAGTTCTCGGATCGGGTCAAACGCTCCACTTTTTTCCGCATCGTCATCCCGGCCGCAAAGACGGTTTCGTCAAATGTCTGCGCCATCGGCGGCGATTTCAGCGCCCGGCCCACAATACTCCGCGTCAAAAATACGCCACGATGAATCGGTGAGCTCGAATTCCGGTAGGACAAGGCCGCGAGGATGTACGGGTGCGTGAGCACACCCGCACGCTCTCCGGCCGGTGCCACGACCCGAACAAACTCATTCGGCGGGGCACTCGGCAGATCGTAAAATTTCGCCAACCGTTCGTTGACGTAGAGATAATCCGCCAGCAGGAGCTCCCGGAAATCACTCGCATCACTCCAGGCCACGCTATCGACAAAAAGACCCAGCGAGGTGCGGAGGTCGTCCATGATCTCCGGCGTAAAATCAGGATAAAGCGCCGCATCCTTCGTCAGATCATCGATGTACCGGAGCTGAAGCCAGTGTTGAAAAAACTCCCGCAGTTTTGCCTGAGCCCGCGGGTTGGCCAGCAAACGCTCCGCCTGCGCGATCACTTCACCGCGCGTGACCAGCCGACCAGCCGCCGCCGCGGCCGCCAATTCACCATCGGGCCCGGAGTCCCAGAGCGCCAACGCGAGCCGCGCGGCCACCCGCGGGGCATCCGGTTTTCCCACCGGCAGCTCCGTGTAAAGAAATTGCGGCGACTTCAACGCGAGCAGCACGACGCGCCGCACGCCCGTCGCTACATCCGGCGCCCCACGCATCAGGTCGGTCACCGTGCGCTGGATTTCGGCTGCCGACAAAGGCCGCCGAAATGCCGCCGCCACCCACCTCTCGGCAAACGCCTCTATTTTTTGTAGACGCGTCGCTTCTCCGGGTCGCGTGCCCGCCAAGCGGTCGATCTCTTGCACCACGTGGTTGGCCACCTCAAACGCCGCACTCGTCGTCGCTTCGTCCCACGCCTTCGATACCGCCATACCCCGCTCGTAGCCTTGGCTGCTATCATCGGCCGGAAACTGCGTGCTGACCACAAACGTCGGCGAGACTTTCGCCGAGGTGAGGTTGCGGGCGGGGATCGTACATTCCCGGCCGTGCGGGGGCTTCCAGCGGAGCGCGAGGGCCGGCGTAATGGCCGCGCCCGCCTTCTCTGGAAGCGCCCAGTAGTCGATCGCCAGAGGATAACTCCTTCCACCGATGAGTCGCATCACCACGCGGTGGTCCGGGTTGGCGGGGTTGGATACGTTAACGTCGAACTGCGCCGCCCCCGGCAACGCGACGTCCGGATCCGTGTTGATCCAGGCGCGCACACTATTGGGCGTGCGGAGCACAAATTCGTAATCACCCGTCTCGTCCGCCCAGATCGCGCCGCGCCACTTCCCCGAAAATTCCGCCGGCCCCACCCGTGCCCGCGCGGCACTCCCTTCCGCAAACGTTAAATCAAGTTCGGCCTCGACTCCTTGGTGCACAATTTTCGCCGCGTCAAAACGCCCCCGCTGCGCCGCGCTATAATAAGTGACGCGCAATCCCCGCGCGATCTCCGGCGGCGTTTCCAGCGGAGCAAACTGCCGCAATAAATCCGCCACCGTGACCAGATATTGGCGATTGGTGAGATGCGCGATTTCGATGCGCGCGGGGTGTCTCCGCAATTGCGCCGCACGGCTATAAAAAGCCTCGTAAACATACGCCGCCACCGCCTGCGCTGCCACCACCGTCAGCGTCCCCGGGTGGTCGTCCGGCATACTCTTCGCAATATACTGGGTGAGCCTCGGCAGCGCCCAATCGCCACCGAGCGCCTCCGCATATTTTCCCGCGACGCCTTGCCCCGTCTGCCCATGACACTCAGCGCAACTCGCCGCATAGATTTTTTCCCCAGACCCCACTCCTCCCACCAACGCCGGACCCCGACACCCCGTCAACCCGCCGCCCGCCCAAACAACACCGAGACAATAAAGCAAACGCCAACGCTGGCTCATTTTGTCAGGATGCCACCCGCCAGTTTTTCCAAGCCCGCGAGATTCCGGCGCAGACCGACTTCAGCGTCCACCTCCGCCCGATGATTTAAAATACCCACAGGCCCACGCCACCCACGGGCCCCAATGATCCGCATCATCGCAAGTTCATTCACGCGTTCGCTCAGAGGCAGAATCTTGCCTTCCCCTCGCCCGGGCACCGCCGCCATCCCATTCAGATTCACCGCCAACTCCGCCGCCTGGACCCGCGGCCACATCCACGCAAAGCGGCTCACATGGTCATGACCGTGATGGAAATTATAAACGAGCCCCACCTCCTTCACCCCTTCGGCCCGCAAACCCGCCACCCCTTCCATTTGATTCTCCGGCTCCCCCAACCAGCCACCGTGATTATAGAGCCCCACGTGGCAGCCCAATCGGGCGGCCTCGTCTGCCATCAACCGAATTCTTTTCACCTCGCTCACCACTCTCGCTGTCTGCTCCGCATCACTCTTCGTCGGCTCGCCACCACCCGTGACCCAGCGCTGAGGATGAATCTGATGACGCCCGATCATGTCGGGAATCTTCCGCGCGTTGCCGTCAAGCTTGGTAGGAAACCACCACGCGAAAAGCTCAACCCGGTGCGGCTTCATCACCACCCCTTCCTCATCAAAAGAAGCCACCTGCTCGGCCCGCCAATCATACGCCAGCCGCCGCAGGCCCCCTTGTCCGAGCATGGCCGCCCGCGCCGCCGAGTCGCGTTTCTTCGCGTCGTAGGGCACGATGCACCACGCCACAAGATTCTCCCCCGCCCAGAGATCACCCCGCGGAGCCTCACCCGCTGGGCAACGGCCCGCCAGCAGCGCGAGCCAGCCTAGACCAAACAACCACCACGGCCTCGAGGAATGAGGTTTCATCGGGAAAAGATTCAACCAAGGAGAACACGGGAAGCGAGCATTACTGTCCCTCAGCTGGACCCGCCGAGCCACGCTGCCGTGCGCACAAAATTCTTCATCGGCTAAACTGCTGGTGAAAGCCCGGCCACCCGCCGCGGACTAACCCACGTAGGGAATCGTCATCGGCCCTTCCGGCAGCACCGCGATCGGCACATCTGGACCGAGTCTCGCCAGCTCCTCCCGCACCCGCGCCGCCAGATCGGCGACCGGTTCGAGATGCGCCCGTGAGATTTCCTCCGGCGCGATTCGCCCGTACAGCCCCACCCGCGCCTTCACGAGAATCAGCGCGAGCAACTGCACCTGCCACTGGTCTTCCATCGGCTCCGTCGCGCGATTAATCGTTTCCAGCATCGCCTCCGCCGACCCGTGCGAAAAAAGAAAATCCTTAAAACGACCGTGATCGGGAAACCCATCTCCGCACTCCGCCGCCGCCAAAATGAGTCCGCGATCCGCAACAATCTGCGCAGCGGCGGACATCCCTTTCACGGCTTGATAAAGATTTTGATCGAGGGGAAAGCCACTGTTGGAAGTAATCACAATGGGATACGCGCGCGGGCACGCTACCATCGCCGTTTTTCTCGCGAACGCACAGCCGGCATCGTGCGCCGCCAGCACTTCACCGCAGAAAAAACCGGTGATTTCCCGCCGTCGATTCTGCGTCACGTTAATCAAAAAATCCACTGGGAGCAGCGCGCCGTTTACACGTATTTGCGCTTGCGTCGGATTACCCGCCACCACTCCCCACGTGCTCAGCGGATCAGCGATCACCTGCGCACGATGATAGTGTTTGATCGAATCAAGATCCGCGACGGCCGGGAAGACGCCTTTATATCCACCGGAGAAGCCCGCCATAAAATGGGGCTCGATGAAGCCCAGCACGATCCGACGATCCGCCTCAACATAATCTCGATTCATCGCAACCGGCCGGCCATCCATCGTCGTCCCGACGCGGGCGAGCGTCGCCCGATTGCGCGAGTCGTGATTGATGATCCGGTAGCGATCGAAAATGCCATCTCCGACCATTTGCCGAAACTCCGCGGGCGTGTTGGCGCGATGCGAACCCGTCCCATTAATAATCGTGAAATTTTCCGCGGGCACATGCGCGAGTTCCGCGAAGAGCCACGGGAGCAGCCGTTCGCGCGGAAGCGGACGCGTGTGATCCGGGATCAACACGGCGACGCGGTCACCCGCCCGCACCTTCTCCCTCAGGGGAGCGCTCCCGAACGGAGCCCCCACCGCGGCTCGAAAAGCGGCCGCCTCATCTCGCAGCCCCGGCACAAAGCGCGGCGCCACCACGGTTAAATTCTGCGAAGGCAAATCCAACTCCAACTGGCCCCGACCATACTGCAGAGCGACGCGACGGGTGTTCATCCCTTGACGACTAGCGGACTTATTCCGCTTGGCGAGTACCCGTTCACCGCCCCGCCAATGCCGCCACCCCTCGCACCCGCCTCGCTGCGACTCGCTCCTTCCACACTTGCCGCCTTCGCGCCGGCCCGCTCCCACTTCGCGAAAACCTGCCAGCGCAGTCCGGCGAATCGAAAAGGACGCCTCGCGACCAACCGCCACGCCGAAAAAACGCCGCCGCCTTGCCGGAATCCGGCGCTGCGCCCAGCGAGATCAACCCGCCCCCTCACCACGGTGCCCGCCCGCCGGTCCGTCCGCCCGCTCGGATCGGAGTTGGTCGCGCTCGCCGATAGACCCTCGCCACGTTCACCGCCCGCCGGTCCGCCCGCGGCATTCCATGATGCGAGGCAAATTAAACCCGTCCTCGCCCAAAGCCCGGTAAATTTTCAGCGCGGTTCGCGGCGATCGGCCAGCGCGCCTCCAGGCACCGCGCTTGCCTGAGCGGCTAAAAGCATCACTGTCTTCCGGCTCGCCCAACCCTCCCCGCGCTCATGCCGATCCTGCCATCAACCAAGACCCAGCCGGAATATGACGTCGTCGTCGTCGGCTCAGGCGCCGCCGGTGGTCAAACCGCCTACACCTGTACAATGTCCGGCGCCAGAGTCCTGATGCTCGAAGCCGGCCGTAATTACGATCCGGTCACGGAGACCCCGATGTTTCAAACCAACGACCAAGCTCCGCTGCGTGGCACCAATACACCCGATAAACCGTATGGCTTCCATGATGCCACGGTCGACGGTGGCTGGCAGATCGCGGGCGAGCCCTACACGCAGGCCTCCACCGATCCGGCCCAGGCGTTCTGGTGGTGGCGCGCCCGCATGCTCGGCGGTCGCACCAACCATTGGGGCCGCATCTCACTCCGTAACGGGCCTTACGATTTCAAGCCTCACCGACGGGATGGTCTCGGTTTCGACTGGCCGATCAGTTATGAGGATGTCGCGCCGTACTACGATAAAGTTGAAATGCTTATCGGGGTCTTCGGTACGAACGAGGGTCTGGAAAATACTCCGGACTCGCCGGCGGGCTGCCTGCAACCGGCGCCCGCCCTGCGCGCCGGTGAACAATTCACCCGCGCGCGCGCGAAAATACTGGGTCTTCCCGTCATCCCCATTCACCGCGCGGTCCTCACTCAAAAGCAAGACGCCGCCACCCTCCCCGCGAAGCTCCATCCCAATAATCCCCTCGCGCAGCGCGTCCTCGCCCAAGCGATGCGGCAGCGCCTCGCCTGTTTCTGGGCCACCCCGTGCGGTCGCGGCTGCGCCATCAAGGCTAACTATCAATCCACCACCGTCCACCTCCCACCAGCGCTCGCGACCGGCCATCTCGACATCGTGCCCAACGCCATGGCCCGCGAGGTCCTCACCGACGCCACCGGTCGCGCTACTGCGGTCGTCTACATTGATAAGACCACGGGCCAAGAGGCCGTGGCACGAGGTCGCGTCATCGTCCTCGCCGCGAGCGCCGCCGCCTCCGTCCAAATTCTCCTTAACTCAAAATCCGCGCGCTTTCCGCAGGGGCTCGCCAATTCCAGCGGTAAGGTCGGTAAGTATCTCATGGATTCCGTGGGCGCCTCGCTCGGTGGACAGGTGCCCGCCCTCGAAAATCTCCCACCACATCCCGAGGATGGTGCGGGTGGCGCCCACGCCTACGTTCCGTGGTGGCTTTACCAGGAACAGCTCGCAGGCAAACTCGGTTTTCCCCGCGGCTACCACATCGAATTCAGCACAGGCAAACGCATGCCTGCGATGGGCACGGGCGCCGGCCTCGATTATCTCACGGGCGGAAGTTACGGTCGTAAATTCAAGGAAGACGCGCGGCGCTACTACGGGTCGACGGTGGGCTTCTCTGGCCGCGGCGAGATGATCCCGAATGACCATTGTTACGCGGATCTCGATCCCTTGGTCAAAGACCGCTGGGGCATCCCCGCCCTGCGTTTTCATTGGAAATGGTCAGAGCACGAGTTGCGCCAGGCCGCCCACATGGAGACCACCTTCGCCGCAATCATCGAAGCCATGGGTGGAAAAGTCCGGACCAAGCTGAAGACGAACGGGGCCACCGCGATCGAGCCCGGCGGTAAAATCATCCACGAGGTCGGCGGTGCCATCATGGGAGCTGACCGCGCCAACTCGGTCACTAATCAATGGGGGCAGACTTGGGATGTGAAAAATCTCTTCATCACCGACGGGGGCACCTTCTGCTCCAACTCCGATAAAAATCCGACGCTGACGATTATGGCCCTCGCTTGGCGGGCCAGCGACTACCTGCTCGCCGAGTTGCAACGCGGTAACCTTTAACCCGCAACCGCGCGACCGCTCCGCCGAGATTCCTCGCCGTTCGACCTCGATCGGCTCGGCTCTCTCGCGCCCGGCAAACGCGCCCCATCCAGCGTCTGTTCCCGACGCTTAGGCGCCGGTCGCCGCATGATGGATTGCCACCACGAATCGCTTGATCTTCCCCTCGTCTTTCACCCCGGGCGCCGACTCCACTCCGCTGTTAACATCCACCCAACGCGCGCCACTCACCTTGAGCGCCGCACCCACGTTTTCAGGATTCAACCCACCCGCCAAAATCCAAAAGTTGCCCGGATAGGCCTGCTGGTGCCGGGCAAATTTATCGAAATCGCCCGTCTGCCCCGAGCCGCCAAAACCCGCCGCGTGAAACGTATCGAGCAAGATAAATTTCGCCGCGGCGCGCGCCTCCGCCGTGACCCCGGCCGCCGGCGGCAGCTTTGGCGCTAACCAGAGGTGCTTTGACCCCACGACCTGCGACCAAGCCGCTAGTTGTGCGGCGGGCGTTTCCACCGGATAATGAATTTGGAAATAATCAAAGCCCGCGTCGCGCCATTGCTTCAGCTCATCCACCGAGGGGACCACCGCTACCGCCACTTTGCGTCGGGCCGGCAGACGCGGCGCCATCGCCCGGTACTGCCTCAAGGAAAGGTAACGCGGGGATTTCGGATAAAAAATAAACCCGAGGTAATCCGCCCCGCAGCGGTCGGCGATCTCGGCATCCACGAGCGAGGTCAGCCCACACACTTTGAAACGAATGCCGTCAATCATCGTAACGAACACCGCCGCCGGCGCAGGAATTTAGACGCACCTCGCGAAAGCATGTTTCACCTTAAAACGAATTGATCCCCGCAATCACGTGCGCCACCTGCGCATCGGTCAACTCGGGAAAAATCGGGAGACTGACGCACGTCTGCGCCGCCGCTTCCGCCACCGGAAAATCACCGGCCGACCCGCCCAGGTGGGCATAGCATTTCTGCAGGTGCAGAGGCACGGGATAAATCAGATCGGTGCCGATCTCTTGCTGCGCGAGGTGCGCCCGCAGCGCCTCACGCCGCGGATGGCGGATCGTGAATTGGTGAAACACCGAGCGAGCAAAAGCGGGTTGTTCGGGCAGGCGCGTATCCGCAAGCTTGATACCCGCAAGATACCGGCCGGCAATCTCCTGCCGGCGGGCCGTCCACGCCGCCAAATGCGGCAACTTCACGTTCAGCAGAGCACCTTGAAAACCGTCCATCCGAAAATTTCCACCAATGATATCATGATAGTAGCGCCGGTCGGAACCGTGCACGCGCATGTGCCGGGCCCGCGTGTGCAGCGCCTCCGTCCGCGCCACGAACGCTCCGCCTTCACCGCAGCCACCAAGATTCTTGGTGGGGTAGAAACTAAAAGTCCCCACCTCCCCAATCGCGCCCACCGGAGTGCCTTCATAGCTTGCCCCGACAGCTTGCGCACAGTCCTCAATCACAAACAAATTATGCCGTCGGGCCACGGCCATAATCTCCGCCATACGCGCGGGTTGGCCGAACAGGTGCACCACGATGATTCCCTTGGTGCGCGGGGTGACCGCCGCCGCGAGCTTCGCCGGATCAAGGTTGAACGTCCCCGCTTCAACATCGGCAAAGACCGGCGTCGCACCCGTGTAACTTACGCCCCAGACTGAAGAAATAAACGTGAATGGCGGCGCGATCACCTCATCGCCGGGCCCGAAACCCGCCAGCATGCAAGCGAGGTGCAAGGGAGCGGTCCCGCTATTTAAAGCCAGCACCCGCGGATAACCCAGTTTCGCGGCGAAGGCTTGCTCGAAGCTCTCCACATCCGGCCCAAGGCAAAACCGCGTCGCATCATAGGTGGCCGTCAACGCCGCCAGCGCCTCGGCCCGCAGAGCCCGATGCTGCAACGACAGATCAAGAAACGGCACTTTCATTTGCTTAGTTTTTTGACCAAAGCCTCCACCAAGCTGTCCAGCCCCGGAGTCTTCGCCGTGAAATCGATCGCCATCCCGACCTGCACCATCGTCTCACTGGTTTGGATACCGATACTCCCGGCCAGCGGGCGCCGGGCGGCCGGGGCCAGCTTCAGCGCGGGCGCCTGATCCGCGAAGGATTGCACCGCCGAAGAGCTCCCAAAGAGGATCGCATCAGCGCCGCGCGCTCGAAAATCAGCCGCCGCGAGATCATGCGTGAGATCCGCCGCCTCCGTCTTGTAAACTTGCAACTCATCCACAATCGCCTCCGCCGCCTCCAACTTCGTGACCAGCTCCGCGCGGTTCAAATTCCCAATGATCACCAATAGCTTCGCGCTATCGAGACTCCCCGTTTCAATGAGAGCGTCCGCCAACGCCACGCTCGTCGCCACTTTCGGCTGACATTCGATCTTGAGATGATGCGTGGCAATCGCTCGCGCCGTCCCTTCCCCCACCGCCGCAAACCGCAAAAGACCGAGCGCTCGGATATCATCGTAGATCCGGAAAAATTCCTCGAAGAAAAAACGCACGCCATTGGCACTCGTAAAGACGATCCAATCGTAACTCCCCAGCTCCGTGAGCACGTCGAGGAGCACGTGTTTATCGATTTCCTTGGAGATCGTGATCAGCGGTAGCTCGATCACTTCGGCCCCAAGACCAGCCAGTTTTCCAGCCAGTTCAGAAGATTGCTCGCGCGCGCGGGTGACCGCGATACGCCGCCCAGCCAGTGGTAAGGAGGTGCTCATGACAAAAGATTGAGGTCGCGCAGGATGCGCCCAGCGGTCTGCTCGGGTGTCGTGAAGTCAGCCGCGGACAGCCCGAAGCTCAACAACCCGACATTCTGGTGAAAGAGATGCAACGTATCCGCGGTGGCATGCGCCGCAAAGGCCGTCTGACAACCGCTGCCGAGCGCAGCTTGCAAGGCTCGCTCCAAGTTGACGGCTCGGGCCGTGGCCGCGTCAAAAATCGCCGTGAATTTCGCGGCATCGTCTTCGCGACATTGCACGGCCACAGCGCCTTGGCCTACCGCTGGAACCATCTGCGAAAATTCAAGGGGCGCGAACTCCACCCCAGGCCACGTCTCAATCCCGAGGCGTCTCAGGCCGGCCGCGGCGATGATCGTGCCCTCGGCGACCTGCTGCTCACCGATCTTGCGCAGCCGCGTATCCACGTTCCCGCGAATCTCGCTGAAGACCACCAACGGAAAGAGCAACTGCCCTTGCAGGCGACGACGGGGCGAGCCCGTGGCCAGGGTCATCGGCACGTCAATACCTTCCCGTAGTACGAGCACATCGCGGGCATCCGCCCGCGGCAGATATCCACCCATCGCCAAACCCGCAGACATCACGCCCGGCAAGTCTTTGGTACTGTGGATGGCGACATCGGCCGCCCCCTGCTGAACCGCGGCCTCCAGTTCACTCGTAAAGAGCCCCTTCCCCCCCCTCTGCTCGAGAGACCAGCCCGCCTGCCGATCGCCCGTCGTCACCATCGGCAATAGTTCCGTTTCGACGCCGAGTTGGTTGCGAAGATGCGCGGCCACCAATTCCGTTTGGGCGAGCGCGAGCGGGCTCTGCCGAGTCGCGAGGATTAGTTTGCTCATCAGAAAAGGCGAAGGCGCAGAGAAGGTTTCTCCGCGCCTAGCGAGGTCAAGTGAGGGGCTGAAACGGGCGACCGCGGCCGCGCCTCACCGCCATCACGAATAAGAGGCCTGTACGCCCTTGATATTCTTCTTGGTCATCCAAGGCATCATCGAGCGGAGATAGGTGCCGGTCTTCTCAATCGGATGCGCTTCGCCTGCCTTCAGCAGCGTGTGGTATTTCTTCAGACCACCCTTGTGCTCTTTAACCCACTCCTGGGTGAACTTGCCGGATTGGATTTCCTTCAGAATTTTCTTCATCTCGGCCTTGGTCCGCTTGTTCACGATACGAGGACCCCGCGTGATATCGCCGTATTTAGCCGTTTCTGAAATCGAAAAACGCATCCCGGCGATGCCGCTCTCGTACATGAGATCACAAATGAGCTTCAGCTCGTGGAGACACTCAAAATAAGCCATTTCAGGCTGATAACCAGCCTCGACCAGCGTCTCAAAACCAGCTTGGACGAGCGCACTGGCGCCACCGCACAACACGGCCTGCTCACCGAATAAGTCGGTCTCGGTCTCTTCCTTGAAATCAGTCTCCAAAACACCCGCGCGGGTCGAACCAATTCCTTTGGCCCAAGCGAGCGCGACCTTTTTGGCCTGCTTGGATTTGTTCTGGGCGACCGCGATCAGCGCGGGCATCCCCTTGCCCTCAGCGTAGAGCCGCCGAACCATGTGACCGGGGCCTTTGGGCGCGACCATGATGCAGTCGATGTCCTTGTGCAGCTTGATTAATCCAAAGTGGACACTGAGACCGTGGGAGAACAGGAGGGTCTTGCCCTTCGCGAGATTCGGCAGGATGTCACTCGCGTAGACATCGGCCTGCTTCATATCGGGCAGGCCGACCATGATGACATCGGCGCGACGCACCGCCTCGGCGGTATCGAACACCTCGAAGCCGTGCTGCACGGCCACCGCCCGAGATTTTGATCCCGGGTAAAGGCCGACGATGACCTTGCAACCACTGTCCTTCAGGTTGAGCGCGTGGGCGTGGCCCTGAGAACCATAGCCGAGGACGGCGAGCGTTTTATTGGTAAAAATGCCGAGATCGGCATCCTTGTCGGTGTAGACTTTGGCAGGCATGATGAGGAAGCGGTAGTAGAGGTTGGAACGTCAGTGCGAAAAAATAAAATCGAGGGCGTCTCGGGCCGGCCCCATCGGGCCCACCAACCGCGCCTCAGCAGGATCAGCGTTTCAAGGCGAGACGACCCGTCCGCGCCAACTCGATGATGCCGAAGGGCTCGAGTAACCCGAGCAGTGCGGCGACCTTGTCGTCGTCCCCGGTGAGTTCAATGATGAGGTTATCCGCGGCCAAGTTCACCACCTTCGCGCGGAAGATATCCGCGATCTGCACGATCTCGGAACGGGTCTGCGCATCTGCCCGGACCTTGACGAGCACGAGCTCTCGAGCAACCGCCTGCCCTTCCTTAAAGTCGATGACCTCGACGACGTTAATGAGCTTGCGGAGCTGCCTCACGCAAAGTTCTAGCTGGGCCTCATCGCCCATCATCACCGCAGTGATGCGCGAGAGTGAGGCGTCGTGCGTGGGCGCGACGTTGAGTGAGTCGATATTGAAACCGCGTCCGGAAAACATTCCCGAAACGCGCGTCAAAACCCCGAACTTATTCTCAACGAGAGCGGAGATCGTATGTCGCATGAAATATTAAAAAATGGAGGAGGGAGGACGGCGCGGGGCTCAATCTTTACCGAGATGTCGATCCGTCTTTATGGTTTGTTGTAGATGTTATTTTTAAAGAAACGCTCTTATTAACCGCTGCTGGTTAACGCCTATCTAGCACCGAAAGCCACCGCTCGCACCCGCGACTGACGCGAGCACGAGAGGTCATCGTTTCTTGCCGCTCGGCTCGATTCAAGAGCAAATTTCAACTGCGTTGACGGTTCGCGCAAATCTTCCAACCCGCAAAAAAATTCCCCCCATCCCTCCCACCCAGCCCGGTCCACTCCCGCCACGAGCGCCTTAAATCGGCGCCCGCGAATGCCATTTTCCCCGCTTTTGGTCTCATCGCAACCACCCGATTTCCGCTTCTGCCTGATCGCGGAGCCAATAGCTTTCCCAACCAATCCCGTCGGCGTCGCCTACCCAAAAAAAGTAAGTTAAGAGGTCCTGTGCTTGTGCCGCAGAGCTCTGTTTTTCCCCGAGGCCAGGCCGTGCCGCCGCCACTCGCTCCCGCCTCAAAGTGGCGGTGTGCCCGCTTCCCCTTGTTTGTAAAACCGGGCCGCGGAGCCGACCCCAAGGCCAGCGCTTCCCCCAAGAATCGCTTTCAGCGATCCCCTCGTTTTTCCACCGCGCGTTGAAATCGCTGCGCGCCGGGGAGAATGACCAGGGCGTCAGCCACCCGGACCCGCTCTTCCGATCGACCCGACCAACGCCTCGTCAAGCATCCCTTCGCCCCGCGCTTTTTTACTGTCCGATGGAATCGGGCGGCAAGACCTTGTTCTCTAATTGACACATCTGATCCAGCGAGAACACCTTGGCCCGCTCGTTCTCCTTATTAGCTGGTAAGCGCTGAACCGGTGGTCAGTCGCCCCCCCAAAAAAACCCTTCTCCCATTCAGTCAACCCCTTCCTACCGATGAACCACCCAGCTCCGTCGCTCCAGCTCAACTCGCACCCACGCCTTCGCCGCGGCTTCGCCGCCAGCGCGTGCGCGGCCGCGCTCATTTTCGCGCACGGCATCGTACCCGCGCTCGCCCAAACGGCCGGTGGTACCGTGACCGGTACCGTCGTCGACGCCAGCACCGGAAAATTTCTTGAAGGCGCCGACGTCTCCGTCGAGGGTTCCGCCCTTCATGTCGCCACCGAACGCGAGGGTCGCTTCACCTTGCGTGCGGTGCCCGTCGGCCCGCGTAAAATCGTCGTCTCCTACCCCGGCCTCGACGCTGCGACGGCCGCGATCACCGTCAGCGCCAACCAAACCACTTCTTCCCAAATCCGCTTGGGCTCAGGCAACATTGTGCAGCTTTCGGAATTCCGCGTCGCCGGCACAAAAGAGGGCATGGCCCAAGCCATCGCTCTCCAAAAAAGTTCCGACAATTTGAAACTCGTCGCCGCCGGCGACCAGTACGGCGACGTCGCCGAGGGCAACGCCGCCGAATACATTAAATTCCTCCCTGGCGTCGGCATCGACTACAACGCCAACGACGCCCGCGCCGCCACTCTCCGCGGGATGTCGACCGCGTTCACCAGTGTCACCTTGAACGGCAACCCCATGGCCAGCGCCACCTCCGGATCAACGGGTCGTCGCTTCGAATTTGAACAGGTATCGATCAACAACATCGAAACGGTCGAGGTCTTCAAAACCCTCACTCCAGAAATGCCCGCTACCAGTACCGGCGGCTCCATCAACATGGTCACAAAGAGCGCCTTCGATCGCCAGGGTAGCTTGCTCACTTATCGCACTTACCTTCAGGCCACCAGCTCAGACCTCTACCTCAAGGCCACCGAGGGTTGGGGCCAGCAAAAGAGCCGGAAAATCATGCCGGGCTTCGATCTCAATTATGCCACCCGTCTCCGCGAAGACCTCGGTTTCAATGTCAGTTACAAAAACTCCCAGTTGTTTAACAACTACCCGCGCTCCTCTTACACTTGGGAATATAATCCCGCCAACGGCGCCTCTCCCCTCACGCCCGCGCTCAGCTCTTGGACCTTGCAGAACGAACAAAAAAATACCCGCCGCCAGGCCCTCTCCGGTCAGGTCGATTACAAACTCGCCCCTAACACCAAACTCTCGGTCAGCGGCCAGTGGAATTTCTACGATCTGCTGTTCACCGACCGCGCCGTCAGCATCGCGACCGGAGGTCTTCCCCTCCAGCCCGGTAGCACCTCGCCGGCTCTCAGCACCACCGCCACCCCCGCCTATAATTATGGGACCGTCGTCGGTCGCGCCGGTGTCGGCAGCATCTCCGTCCAATCGATCAACCGCTGGAAATCCGGCGTCACTTGGAATGGGACGGCCAACCTCACCCACAATTTCGCCAACGCCGCCAAGCTCGAGGCCAGCTCGTATTGGAGCCAGGCCTACAGCAAATACCGCGACACCACCGGTTCTTGGTTCTCCGACGCAACCATGGCCCGCACCGGGCTCACCGTCACCTTCGCCAATATCGGCGAGGTCGTCCCCTCTTATCTCCTCACCGACGCCAACGGCGGCATCGATCCGCGCGACATGAGCAAGTACAGCCTCAGCCAAGTCCGCAGCCGCCCGCAGACGGCCGTCGACACGCGCAACGGCGGCTCCCTCGACTATAAACTCCCGCTCAAGACCACGATTCCCATCATCATCAAAGTCGGTACCCGCGTCGACTCCACCACTCGTAATATCGACAACCGCGTCTATAATCGCACCGGGGCCCTCGCGACCACCGGCTTCGGCGGCACCTCCGCGGTCACCGGCGCCCCCCTCGCCGCTCTCGTCGACGACAACTTCTCCCAGCACGGCATCGGCTACGGCCTGCCCGCTTTTAACTTTATCAGCGTTTACAAGGCCTACACCCAGCTCGGCGGTAATCCTTACCTTCCCTATACCCCAGCGAGCGATACCATCGCCCGCTTCGACGATTCCACCAAGGCCGGCTACGCTCGCTTCGACGTGCGTCCATTTTCTGAGTTTCTCGTCGTCGCCGGGGTCCGCTACGAGGACCGCTTAACCGACTCGGCCAATCGCCTCAGCACCCTGCCTAAGATCGCCACCTCTAAATTCAAATATCAGGACTGGTATCCGTCATTGAATCTCAAATACACGCCCACCCAGAATCTCGTCCTGCGCTTTGGCGCCGCCAATTCCATCGGCCTCCCCGACTACAATGATCTCTTGCCCGGCCTGCCGGCGATCAATGATCCCGACCCCTCGAACCCAAACTCCCGCGGGTCGATTTCAATTTATAATCCGAACCTCGCACCCTATCAGGTCGTAAACTACGACGCGGGCATCGAGTACTACTTCAACCGCTCCGGCTACGTCTCCGCTTCCGTGTTCCGGAAGAGTCTCCAGAACTTTATCTTCAACTCCCGGCAAACCCTCACGGCCGCCTCTGCCGCTGAACTCGAAATCACCCAGGGTGCTCTCGGTAGCCCCTTCGAGCAGTACGACGTGACTTACAACTACAACGTGCCCGAGTCCGGCCACTACAACGGGATCGAGCTCGGTTACGCCCAGAACTTCTCCTTCCTGCCAAAACCGTTCAACACCATCGGAATCCAGGCCAATGCCACGTTGCTCAAGGTCGATCCCATCAAAACCAAGGCAGTCTTCAACAATAGCCCGACCGACCCCAACCTGAACGCTGCCATCCTCGATCAAGTCAATAATACCCTGGAAGTCGCCGCCGTTAAACGCGCCTTCAATGTAACGGTCAACTATACGCTCGGGAAATTCGGCTTCACCGTCACTTCCAACTACACCGGCAAAGTCCTCAAGGGTATTTCTCGAAAAACCATCCGCTACAGCAACGCTTCCCCAGCGGTAAATTCTTACTTCAACGAGCTGTCCTATCAGGCGCCCCGCGAGTTGGTCGACATCCGGATGGATTACAAATGGAACCGCCGGTTCACCCCCTATTTCCAGGCGCGCAACATTTTCGGCCGACCGATCGTCACGTCGTCGCCTTCCGTTCCCCTCAACCACGCAGAGTACGGCGACCCCATCTTCGAACTGGGCGTCCGCGGCGTCTGGTAATACCGCCAGCCATCGTACCTCCGCCCAGCGCGGCGCCTCCAGCCGGGGCGGCGCGTACGCGAAAGATAGATTGTCGCGACTAGCTGTTGAGGTCAGATCTTGGGAGCATGCTCAAGCTCCTCGGCCTACTCCTCATCGGCGCGGGCTTCGCCTTTCGCCTAAACCCACTCTTTGTCGTCGTCGTCGGTGGTCTGCTGACGGGAGTGCTCGGCGGCCTTTCCATTAACGAGGTCGTCGCGATGATGGGGCAGTTCTTCACCGATAATCGCGCACTGCTCCTGCCGGTTATCTTTATGGTTCCAATCGTCGGGCTGCTCGAGCGCCATGGCTTGCAAGAACGCATGGCGGCGCTCATCCGACGAGCGACCGCCGCGACTGCGGGCAGAGTCGCGTGGACTTACCAAATCCTGCGCGGCCTCACGAGCGTCTTCGGCCTCAGCATTGGCAACCATGCCGCGATGGTGCGCCCCTTGATCGCTCCGCTGGCCGAGGGTGCAGCCACCGCCCCGCGCGCTCCTCTGAGCGAACCGCAGCGCGCCGATATCCGCGCGCACGCGGCCGCCGCCGAAAACGTTGGCAACTTTTTTTCCGACGATATTGTCGTCGCGGTTGGGGCACTGCTCCTCATCAAGGCATTTTTCGATACCGCCGGCATCGCGGTCAGTCTGCGCGAGCTGCAACTGTGGAGCCTGCCGACCGCGCTATGGGTAATCGCGGTCGGCGGCTGGCGCTATCGGGCCCTTGATGCACGGCTGCGGCGAGTCGCCACCGCCCTAAAAACGAAGTCATGACTCTGCTGACCCTCGATCTTTTCTTGGCCTTGGGCGGCGCCTTCTTGGCGATTTTAAGCGGGCTGATTGCCACCGATGAGAGCCATCCCCAGCGCTGGGGATCGGCCGCTTTCTGGCTCCTCCTCGCCGTGGCGCTGGGCGCGGGCCCATGGCTCCCGTCCGTCGTGGTCGGCTATCTTTTACTCGCAATCACGCTCCTCGTCGCGACCAAGCAAGTGGGCGCACCTCGCTTCCCGGCCGACGACATCGTTTTAAAAGAAGCGCGGGCCAAACAGCTCGGTAACCGACTGCTCTGGCCCGTTCTGGTCGTGCCCTGCGTGGCTATCGTCGGCGGCGCACTCTTGCCCCAAACAAACTTCGGCTCGTGGTCCCTGGTGAGCCCCAAGCACGGAGCTCAGATTGCCCTCGTCCTCGGTTGCCTCAGCGGATTAGTCCTCGCTTTACGCACCACCGGCGAGCGCCCCCTCGTGGCAGCGCGGGAGGGCGGGCGCTTGCTGCAGTTGCTCGGCTGGGCCCTCATTCTGCCCACGATGCTGGCCGCCCTCGGCGGTATCATGGGCCGCGCTGGCGTCGGCGACGCCATCGCCCAACTGGTGGCAGCCGTTCTTCCCGTACAATTCCCCTTCATCGCCGTGCTCGCTTATTGCGGCGGCATGGCCCTCTTCACCATCCTACTCGGCAACGCGTTCGCCGCATTCCCTGTCATGACCCTGGGCGTCGGTTTGCCATTTATCGTCAAAGCCCACGGCGGCGATCCGGCGGTCATGGGCACGCTCGGCATGCTGAGCGGTTATTGCGGAACCCTCGTGACCCCGATGGCGGCAAATTTCAACTTGGTCCCCGCCAAGCTCCTCGAACTGCGTGACGAATACGCCATCATCAAGGCCCAGGCACCCTTCGCAGTCGCGATCTGGGCTTTCAATCTGATCGTCATGGCCGTCTGCGTCTATTGAGGCAATCAGGCCTCCTCTCAAAACCACCCGATGAAAAAAATCCTCATCACCGGATTCGAGCCCTTCGCCGGAGCGCGCGTTAATCCCTCGGAGGAAATTGCCCGCGCCCTCGATGGTCGCGTCGTCGCCGGGCATCAGGTCATCGGCGCCGTTCTCCCGTGCGTGTTTGGCGGAAGTATCGCGGAGTTGAAACGCTGGCTGAAAATTGTCCGACCGGAGTTGGTCATCTGTGTAGGTCAGGCTGGCGGGCGCAAAGAGATCACCCCTGAGCGGGTGGCGATCAATGTGGATGACGCGCGCATCGCGGATAACTCCGGCGCCCAACCCATCGATGCGCCAGTCGCCCGCGGTGGGCCCGCCGCCTATTGGTCAACCCTGCCAATCAAAGCCATCGTCGCCGCCCTCCACCGCGAGGGTCTGCCAGCAGCCATTTCCCAGACCGCGGGCACCTTCGTGTGTAATCACCTTTTCTACGGGCTTATGCGCGCCTTGGCGCGGCGGCCCGGTGTGCGGGGCGGCTTTATCCACGTACCTTTTCTCCCCCAGCAGGCGAAGCGCGGCCAACCGAGTCTAAAGCTGTGCGAAATGATTACCGGCCTTACCGTAGTCGCGCGCACCGCGATCACCACGCGGCAGGACCTCGCCCAAACCGGCGGGCAAACCCACTGAGCCCACCTGCCCGGCCCAACTCAGTCCTCACCCGCCAGACGAACCACCGGGGGCGGCGCACCTGATTTAGCCTAACCCGTTCCCCTCGGAAATATTTTGCTGAAAAATCAGCGACCCGATCCGCCGACGCGCCCAGCGCCGCGGCAGCCAGCCCAAGCGCTCCGCCGGCCAGTGTATCGCTCCACGCCTGGCCCTAGCAGCCGGTCGGACTTTAGGGGTATTCCACTCGTTTTCCTGAATTTTAGACCATCAAATCTATGAGACCCCTCCGAGAAAATGCCGCATAAGCGATTCTGTGGCGTCGGCTTTTTGAAAAAGCTCTCCGTCCGCCTGGCCCGGGGTTCCGACCTAGTTTGCAAGATGCCCGCACCACCTTGCAAGCCGAGGTCTAAAACTTAACAGCCGTTGCTGTAAAATGCTCATCTAAATCAGCCATCAAACCGTCTGGCAGACCGCCAGCCGGGCGCGCCCAAGTAGGCTTTGCCTCATCCACCCAAATCAGCCTTGGGCTACGCCTAACCCTTTCTCACCAACTGAGCTTGGCACCGCCGGAATAAATACCCGAAACGTCGAACCCGCCCCCAGCACCGAATCGACCTCGATGAATCCCCGGTGACTACGAATGATCCCCAGCGAAGTCGAAAGCCCGAGACCGGTACCTTTGTGCAGCCCTTTGGTCGTAAAAAATGGATCAAAAATCTGCATCTGAATTTCTCGCGTCATACCCAATCCCGTGTCCACCACCGTGCATTCAACGAACCCGCCCGCCTTCACGTCGGGCCACCTCGCGGCCTGCGCTACGCTGACCTCACGGAGACGCACCCCCATTTTTAAGACCCCGCCGTCCGGCATCGCGTCGCGAGCATTAATACAGAGATTGAGCAAAACTTGGCAGAGCTGCGTGGAGTCACCCATTATCGCGCAGGACTCCTCGGACGATATTATTTCAAGGCGAATACTCCTTGAAAGGGTTCCCTTGATCATATCCGCAACCTCGCGCACGATCTTATCGGCCACCACCAACTCGCGCTCGCCCGGAGTCCCTTTCGCAAACGTCAAAAGTTGCTTCACCATTAACGCCGCGCGGCGAGTACACTGATCAATGGTGGTGATTAAAACAGAGTCAGCCGGGTAACGCCGCTGCAACATCTCAACCCCCATCGCAATCGGCGCCAGCGTATTATTAAGATCGTGGGCGATCCCTCCCGACAGGGTGCCGATACTATTCATGCGCTGGGTCCGGAGCTCAGCGCGGAGCGCGTTTTCGCGAAACGTACTATCCTCGATCTTCGCAAGTAAACCTTCTCCAAAATCGGTGGTAAATCTCCGGAGTTCTAACTCGCCATGAAAATCCTCCCCCTCTCCTTGACGAAACAGCCGCATCGGCTCCGCCCGTTCGCCACGCTTCAAAAAATTCGGATGGACCGCATTTATCGGCAGAAACTTGCTCGCCGTGAGCACATCCCACAGCGGACGCCCCAGGATCTGAGCCCGCTCCTGTTTAAGTATTCCAAGAACGGCATCGTTCGCATAAGTAATCTGTCCGCTCAAATCGGCGATCAACAAGCCCGAGCGAGTCGCATCAAAAACTTCCGCAAATTGCGCCTGACTCCGACGTGCGGAATTTTCCGCCCCAATCAAACGCTGTTGACGCAACTCCGACTCTCCTAACGCAGCCTGCAATCGATCCGTCCGCTCCGCCACCAACGACTCAAGTTTAAAGAAAAGCCCCGAAGTGCCGGCACGCAGGTAGCCAATCTCCCGACACGCCAGCCCATCTCCATCAATGGCAAAAGGCACCCCCTGAACTAAAGACATCTGCGTCGCGCGACCCAGCGCATCCAACGGCACAATCACCAGGCGAAAAAAGACCACGCCTCCAAAAATCGCCAACGCTAGCGCCAAGGGGATCAAAATCAGGGAGCTTCGCTGCGTCTTGGAAATTTTCTCGTCATAAAACGCGTTGATGACTTCGGATTCTCGTCCTTTATTCTCTACCAGTTTCGCCAGCTCACTCACAATCGACTGCACGCTGGCGTCAATTTTAGCTGCCCCCGAATTGAGGGTGGCAATATCCGGTTCCGCGAGGATCGGATTCAGGAGGACCTCCACGCTCATTAACTCAGTGACCACTTTATGGCAGCGGATCCGAAGGCTTTCGGCGCGAGTCTCGCGAGCAAGTGCCTCAAATTCGTTCCTGCCGTGTTTAATAAACTGCCGCAAGGTTTGCGATTGCAGCGAATCTCGGAGCTGAAGGTAGATATCGGTCTGCTGCAAAATGGTTCGCATGCCAGCTTGCGCGAGCGAGTGCCTCGATTCCCACGCCATTGATTCGCTTCGCTTCGACGTCGCGTAGCCCGAGACCTCACTCTTCAAAACAAAAAAATTAAACGTCGCGACCAACAGGGCGACCACCGCGAACAGTAATACCAGCACCAGCACCCGCAGCGAGATATCCAATCGGCTCATTTTCTTTAAAGAACCGTGTTAGAACCTCCGCTAGCAAGCTTTTAACGCAATCTACAGCCGCCGAGGGCGCCAACTTATTCAACCGAAACTTTCAACCCGGTCACCGGCGAAAGTTTCCCGAATTCCGTTGTCAACCCAAAGGTCTTCGCGCCCGCCGCTAGCGAGGCCTGAGTTAAACTTTCGTCCGCGGTCGCCAAGCAGCTCGAAGCGTGCAGCGCGCTCCACCAAGCCGGATTCCACGCCCGCAGAATTCCATCAAATGAGAGAACCCGTAATTTTGCGTGAATTTTCGACGCTTCACATTTGCGGTTCTTCTGGCCGCCGTCGTCCGCTGGATCCGAAAATCCACCCATCGAAAATTCCGGTCAATCGCCCAGACAAATTCGGTCAGGCCCACCGAGTCGCCGCGGTCCGCGCTCGGACGTAGCCGAGCATCAGACGGATCTTCCTTTTCTCCCCGAACGGAATTTTGCGGGATCCGTTGGCGCTCATTTGGGAGGAGAAACGCGTCCGCGGCGGGGTTGGGTGAGGCGTCGTTTGACGGGTTTTTTTAGGGACAACTTTGGAG
>CAMDOF010000084.1 GCA_945903465.1 Opitutus sp. GAS368 | reverse complement strand
CCCGCCCAACGCTGGGGGCGTCGACGTCGGCAGAGGGGGCCATCCCCGCAGAAGGGGCAGGTGGCGGGCGAACCACGGGGCCCGCGATGACCGCGGCTCCTGCCGTGGCTGCGAACGCGCGGCGCCGTTCCCCCGGGGAAGTGTGGCCCCGGCTCGCGCCGGCCGAGTCGGCGGTTGGGCGTTTTCAAGAGTGGGGGCAACGTTATCTGGCGGCGGTGCCGGCGGAGCGACGTGAGCTGGTGGCGGAAGGTTTGTCGCTGGCGGTCGCGCGGCGCGGAGAGTTTAAAAACTTGATCGCCCGGGATCCTCGCGAGGCACTGCGCCAAGCCGTCCCGCTGGTCGTACGTCCGCAGTTGCCTGCGGAAGTGCTCGCGGAACTGGAGGAGCGCGTTGAAGGACGGGCGCAGCTGCGGGTTTATCAGTCGACGCCGCTGGACGTGAACGCACCGGAGCAACCGCCGATCATGCGCTATGCGGAGTTGGCTGAAGGCAAGACGTATACGGCCTATGTTTATGGGCGGCGAAGTGAGACGATGCTTTGGGTGCCGAACGCCTCTGTGCATGGAGTCGCGCTGGACCGCCAACTGGCGGTGAGTGACAGCCCGCTGCGCCGTCTGGAGGTTGGAGAAATCCCGGAAGCGGGCCGGAAAGCGATCGAGATCTGTCCGGTTTCGGGCAAGACGACACTGGCCACGGCGCCGACGGTGCCGATTGAAGAGGCGACGGTGGCGCTGGCGGTCTATGGTGAAATTGTTTACCTGTGCGATGGCAGCCATGTGGCTATTTTCGAAGAGCAATTGATTCAAGGTGAAGGGACCACGGGCGGGCCGCAGCGTTTCACGGGTTTACTGCCGGCGGCGCCCTCGCCGTCTCTCGGCGAACTGCGCGTGTTGTATATTCCGCTGACCTTTGCCGATCAGAATGTGGTCCCGGCGACGGAGGCCAAGTGCTACGAAGTGATGCGCGAAGTCGCTGATTTTTACATGAAAGCCTCGTTTGGCCGCCTGACGGTGATGTCGACGGTGACGCCGCCCATCAAGCTACCGCACACGGAGGCCTGGTACGTGCAAAAAGATACTTCGGATGGGGTGGGGGTGAACAAGGAGATCGATGGTCTCGGACTTGAGCATAGTGCGGCGAGGGAGGAAGCGCGCAAGTTGGGTTTCGACTCCAATGATTTTGATGCGGTGGTGGTGCGACTTTCGGGTGGTCCGCGACCGACGGGTGGATGGGGTGGGGGGACTTCCGTGTGGGTCTATGGCGATTGGACCAGTGTGGTTGCGCACGAGTTGGGGCATTGTTTCGGGTTGACGCACGCGAACTTTTGGGACACGGGCGGGTCGAGTGCGATCGGGCCCGGAGCGAATGCGGAGTATGGCAATTCGTTTGATGTGATGGGTGGAGGTCCCTTTCCGAAAAACCACTTCAACGCGCAGGCGAAAAATCAGGTGAAGTGGATGCCGACGGATTATGTGCAGACGGTGGCCGCGAGCGGCACGTATCGAATCCACGCGTTTGATCAGGCTTTTTTGGATGCGACCAAGCGATATGCATTAAAGATAGGGAAGGACACGCAGCGGACCTACTGGGGGGAAGTTCGGGCGCAGTTTGATGCGGACAACAAGTGGGTCGCCAACGGGCTGGTATTGGGCTGGCAGTGGGCGGCGAACAGCGGGAGTAATATCCAATTAATTGATACGACGCCCGCTTCTCCCGGCGGAAAAAATGATGCGCCGATCGTGGTCGGCCAAACGTTCACGGATGCGGAAGCGGGGATTCACTTTACGACGATCGGGGTGAATGACATCGCGGGTGAACGCAGCGTGGATGTGGTGGTTAATCTCGGCTTTTTTCCGGACAATCGCGCGCCGACGCTCGCGCTGGCCGCGAGTGCGCTGAATATTCCCGCGGGGGCGGCGGTGACTATTACCGCTACCGCGGTGGACGCGGATGGCGATGAGCTCGCGTACCAATGGTTGTCGTCCGACAACACGAGTGCCAGTTCGGCCATCATCGGCCCGAATGGGGCCTCCTTCACGCGAAGTTTCGCGACGGCAGGGCAATACGTCGTTACGTGCATGGTATCCGATATGAAGGGAGGTCGGGCGACGCGGCGGGTTTTGGTGAGTGTCGGCAGTGGGAATTCCCGTTATTTTATATCCGGCCGGATCATGCTCGGAGCGAAAGGCCTTGGCGGCGTGTATGTTTCGACGGGTACGGGCAACGGTGTGCCGAGCGACAGCGACGGCTACTATACGATTCCCAATTTAGCCGCTGGGAGCTACACCGTCGTTCCTCAGCTCTTCGGCTATGAGTTTACGGAGGGATTCAACAACGGAGTGCTCGTCGGGCCTAATTATACGACGGCGAATTTTAGCACTGAACTGGTTGCGACGGTGGCGCTGACGGCTTCGGTGCCGACCGCGACGGAGGCGGGGGTGCTCCCGGGGAAATTTACGCTGACCCGCACGGGCCCGGATGTCGAAGCGATGGACGTACGGATCACGGTGCCAGCTGGCACGGCGACGCTGGCGACTGACTATACGCTGAGCCCGAGCCCGGCGGCGGTGGTCGCAGGATCGCCCTACCAGACGCTGACGATTCCGGCGGGTCAGAGCAGTTTAGACGTGGTCGTAACGCCGATAAATGACACGGCAGTGGAAGGGCCTGAAACGGTTATTTTGGAACTGGGGTTAGACGCGGCCTACGTGATTGCGGGTAAAGCGAGTGCGACAGTCACGATTCTTGATGATGATACGGTGCTGCCGAAAGTGAGTATACGCAGTGGGCCGCTGGATGCCTTCGAGAATCCGCTACGCACGGCGTATTTTACGGTGGCCCGCACGGGTGCGACGACGAGTGCGCTCACGGTTAACCTGACCTTTGCCGGTACGGCGGTGAACGGCGTGGATTACCTGACCCTGCCGACGACGGTGGTGATACCAGCGGGAGCGGCGGCGACGACGCTCGCGGTGGTGCCGATTGATGATGGGATTTCTGAGGGGTTTGAGACGGTGGCAGCGACGATCGGGACGAGTGCGACGTATGTTCTTGAAGGTTCGGCGGCGAGCGCGACCGTGCGGATCGTGGACGACGACCTCCAAGTGGTGTCGCTGGTCGTCGCGGACCCGGTGGCGGCCGAGGTAGATTTGACCCAGCCTGGCGCGGTGCCCAATCCCGGGGTTTTCGTCGTAAGCCGTGCGGGCGATCTGACGCAACCGCTGACAGTCTATTATGGTTTGGGGGGGACGGCGCTGCACGGAGTTGATTTCGAGGCGCTACCCGGGTCGGTGACGATTCCAGCAGGGCAGACGCGTGCCAGCGTGGTGATTTCCCCGCGATTTGATTTACTCGGCGAGTTTGCCGAGACGGTGGTGTTACAACTAAGTGCGGCGGCGCTGGGCAATTATAAATTAGGTGCGGTGAGCAGTGGCACGGTAACGATCACGGATGCTGGGGATGTTCCTTTGGTGGAAGTGTTGCCATGGGGGAACGTCCGTGAACCGGCGACGGCGGGAAAATTTCGCTTCGCTTTCAAGGGTCTGGTGAGCGGGAGTCTCGCGATTAATTATACGGTGAGTGGCACGGCGACGCCCGGGGTGGATTATACCGCGCTGCCGGGTACCGTGACGGTAGTGGCGGGAGCGACGGCGGTGGCCGCGGGCCGCTTGCACAGTATGTTTTTGAAACCAGACGCGACGCTCTGGGCGATGGGTTATAACGCCAACGGTCAACTTGGGGACGGCACGATGACATCGCGATCGGCGCCAGTGATCGTCGGCAGCAATGTGACCGCGGTGAGCGCGGGGTATGCGCACACGTTATTCATCAAGGTAGATGGCACGTTGTGGGGCATGGGGTCCAATGCTACTGGCCAACTTGGCGACGGCACAATCACGACGAAAATCGCTCCGGTGCAGATTGCGACTGGGGTCAGTACGGCGTCCGCTGGCCGCGATCACAGCCTGTTTGTCAAGACCGATGGCACGCTTTGGGTGATGGGCTCGAATGCCTATGGCCAACTCGGCGACGGCAGCCTAACTCAGCGGCTGACTCCGGTGGCATTGGCAGTGACGGGCGTCAAAGCGGTAGGGGCGGCGGCCAGTGGCTGGCACAGCTTATTTTTAAAAGTGGACGGGACCTTGTGGGGGATGGGCTATAATGGCTATGGGCAGTTGGCGGATGGGACGACGACGCAGCGGACGTCACCCGTGCAGGTGGCCACCGGGGTTATGGGGTTTGGGGCGGGCCAATTTCACAATGTCTATGTGAAAGCCGACGGCGTGGTCTGGGCGTTGGGAAACAATGATCTCGGGCAACTGGGTGATGGGACGACGACTCTGAGGAAAACAGCCGTGGCGGTGGCGAGCGCGGTGACGGCGGTGGCGGTGGGAACCAGTCATACTTTACTGGTAAGGAGTGAGGGCACGCTGTGGGCGGCGGGTAGCAACGCCGGCGGCCAGTTGGGTGAAGGCACGAACACCCTGCGCACCGTGTTTGGCGTGATGGCCGCGGGTGTGAGCGCCACGGCCGGCGGCGATGGGCACTCGTTATTTATTAAAAACGGCGGCTCCCTCTGGTCGACCGGTAACAACGCTAACGGCCAACTCGGGGATGGGACCAACACGACGACCAACCTGCCGGTTTCTCTGGCCAACGACTTTGTGGATGTAAGCGTTGCGCCGATCGACGATTTGCAGGCGGAAGATCTTGAGACGATCACGGTGACGCTTTCGCCGAGTGCGGCCTATACGACATGGGCGCCGACGCGCGCAGCGACTCTCTGGTTGTATGACGACGAGCAACCCACGGTTTTTGTCGATGCCCATACGACCGCGGGGAGCGGCCTCGCGACGCTGGCGGAAAACAGCACCACGGCAGGGAAGTTTTATCTTACCCGCACCGGTGCCACGACGGCCGCGCTGACGGTCAATTACACGATGACGGGCACCGCGACGAATGGGACGGACTACCAACTTATGACTGGTGTTGCGACGATTCCGGCGGGGTCTCCCGGGGTGGACGTAGGAGTGACGCCGATCAACGATACTCAATTTGAAGGTACGGAAACGATTATTTTGACGCTAGCGCCCGGCGCCTACAGTCGAGCGCCGGGCAGTGCGACGATCTACCTGACAGATGACGAAATCTCGACGACGACGGTGGGATTTGCCTCGGCGGGGACGGTCTTGGCGGAGTCGGCGGGGACGGTGAATATTCCCGTGACGTTATCGGTGGCCGCGACGGCACCGGTGACGGTGGAATATGTGGCTTTGACGGCGGGGACGACGACGGCCGTTTCCAGCGGATTTACTTCAACGACGCCCTACTGGGTGCGGCTGTCGCGGGTTGGGAATGTGTTTACGGCCGCGCGCTCGGTCGACGCGATCACGTGGGTGGACTATGCTAATCCGCTGGCGATGCCGCTGGCGGATCCGGTCTGGATCGGCCTCGCGGTGTGTGGATACGACGGAACATTGGCGACGGCCACGTTTGACAATGTGACGGTGACGCCGAGTGCGGCGGGAGCATTTGAGGGGCGCGACGTGGGCTTGGTGGCCGCGGCTGGGAGCGTGAGTGTCCTCAACGGTGTCTATTCGGTGAGTGGCGCGGGTACGAGTTTGGGCGGTTCAGCGGACTCATTTTATTTTGCCAGCAAATCGATTGCGGGAAATTTCACGTTCGTGGCCCGCGTGCTTTCCAGTACGGGGAGTTCGAGCAATCGATATGCGGGTATCATGGTTCGTGAGGATATGCGGAGCAAGGCGCGTGCGGTGAGCGTCGTGCAGCGCAGCACGACGGCCACCTTCAACTTTGCGCGCACCAGCAGCGCGATGACCGCGGCGGGCACCGGTATCGATTTTCAGTTGGCGGGCGGTACGATCACCTTTGCGCCTGGGGTCACGAGCCAGACGATCCCTCTGACGATCAGTGATGATCTCCTCCCCGAGGTGACGGAGGACGTCGTGCTTACGCTGCGCAACGCCACGGGGGCCACGCTCTCGGCGAACACGCAGCACGTCGTGACGATTACTGACAACGACATCGCTCCGATGCAGCCCTCGATCGGCTTTGCCACGGCGACGAGCACCGCCGATGAAGCGGCGGTGCCGCTGTTGCTGGTCGCCCTGAGTAAACCAATGGCGACGGCGGTCTCGGTGACGTATGCGGTTACGGGTGGTACGGCAACGGCTGGGGTCGATTTCCTGCTGACACCGGGTACGCTCACGTTTGCGGCGGGAGAGACGATCAAGGCGCTGCCGTTGACCCTGCTTGATGACAGTCTGGTGGAAACGAGTGAGACGATTCAGATCGCTCTGGCGAATCCCGTGGGCGCGACCCTGAGCTCGCTGGGGACGCACGTGCTCACGATCATTGACAATGATCTTCCGATCGTGGGGATCGCGGCGACGATACCGTTGGCCACTGAAACGGGCACGCCAGGGCAGTGGACGTTGACGCGTTCGGGGGCGACGACCGCGCCGTTGACCGTGACTATTGCGACGACGGGAACGGCGACGAGTGGTACGGATTTCACGGCCCTCGCGGCGAGCGTTACTTTTGCGCTGGGCAGTGCCACGACGACCCTCGCGTTGACGCCCCTCGCGGATGCCTTGATTGAGGGCGACGAGACGGTGGTGGTCTCGGTGGTCGCAGCATCGACCTACGTGGTCGGAGCCGCGGCGGCCGCGACGGTGACGATTACGGATGCGAATATTTCGACGGTGAATGTGAGTGCGACGATTGAGAACGCATCTGAAACGGGGCCCACGGCAGGCAGGTTCGTGGTCACGCGGACGGGTGCGACGACGACTGCGCTCACGGTGAGTTACACGGTTACGGGTACGGCCACGTCGGGCACTGATTTCGCCGCGATCGGGACCTCGGTGGTGATTCCGATTGGGGCGAGCAGTGTGACGATTGCGGTGACGCCGGTGGATGATGCGATCACGGAAGGCACGGAGTACGTGGTGCTGTCTCTGAGTACGGGGACCGGCTACGGGGTGGGGTCTGGAGGTTTTGCGACGGTGGCGATCGTCGATAACGATACGCCGCCGACGGTGGTTGTGATCAACCCGAACGCGAAAGCGGTGCAGATATCGCCGGGCAATGGAGTTAATTTGGTGGGTATAGCGACGGATGATGGGGCGCCCAATCCGCTCACGACGAATTGGTCGAAGTTTTCCGGACCCGGGGTGGTCACCTTTGGCACGCCGACGGCGCTGGCGACGACGGCGACCTTCTCGACGAACGGCCTGTACATTTTGCGACTGAGCGTGACGGATGGGCAGTTCACGGTCTTTGACGAAGTGAGTGTGCGGGTGGGTTCCTTCGCGGCAGCCGACTGGGTGGATGTGAATTTAGGTGCGTCGGCGACGCGAGGTGGGTCGGGTCAGAATGGGAATTCGTTTACGGTGATTGGAGCGGGGACGGGACTGACAGGCACGACGGATTCAGCGCACATGGTGTCGCGCCAAGTTATCGGTCCGTCGTCGGTGGTGGCGCGCGTGACGGGCTGGCCCGCTGGGGCCTCGGCTGACGCGTTGGCGGGGGTGATGATGCGTGAAACGGGCTACCGTGGCGCGCGGCGGGCTTTTATCGGGATCAAGCCGAGTGGCGCGGTGGAATGGCATACGCGCGGCACGATTAGCGGAGCGAACACGCTGGTCGCGGGTGGCACGGTGACATTCCCGGCCTGGTTCAAACTGGAGCGAACGGGCGACAGCCTCACGGCGTGGCGCGCACCGGACGCGAGCGGGACCGCCGGCGCTTGGGTGCAAGTTGGGACGGCGTTGACGCTCGCCGCGCTCAGCGAAAGCATTGACGCCGGCATGGTGGCCTCAAATGCGTTGGTGAATACGCGGGTCGAGGTGACGATGGATAACGTCGGGCTCACTCCGGCGATCGCGGGGGCCGCGTTGGTGGCGGAAGATATGGGCACGGGCGCGCTCCCCGGGAGTGGGGCGCTCAGCGGTTCGACCTACACGTTGACCGGTAGTGGCAGCTTGGGTGATGCGGGTTTTTTCCGGTTTCAGCAATATGTGGGTGATATCGTCGTCACGGCGCGCCTGTTGAATCACACGGGAAGCGGTCAAAGTGCCAAAGGCGGCGTCATGGTGCGCGACGTGAGCCTGGACGGTGCGCCGCATGGCATGATGGGCATTGCGCATTACTGGGGTGGGTATTTCGTTTGGCGCAATGTGCCGGGTGGGGCGAGCAGCACCAACTACGGCGGAGCGAGTACGAACCCACAGTGGGTGCGCATTATCAGGCAAGGGGACACGATCACGGCCTGGAAGGCATTGAACACGACAGCAAATACGCCCGGGACGTGGACCCAGCAAGGGGCGACGCAATCCTTTAGCGCCGGCGCGCCGATTTACGTTGGGCTCGCGGTAGACAGCAGTGCCACCACTACGAGTAACACGGTGCAACTGGACAATTACACCGTCGTACCCGGCAATCTTGCCCCGGTGGTCAGCGCGGGCGCGGGCGGGACCCTCAGCGGCACGGCGACGGTGGCGATCGCTGGAACCGTATCGGACGATGGCGAACCGAATCCGCCAGCGGCCCTGACGACGCGGTGGTCGCTGGTCAGCGGGCCTGGCACCGTCACCTTTGGCAATGCCAGCGCGGTCGTCACCACCGCCACGTTGAGCGCGGCAGGAACCTATCGTTTACGCCTTACGGCCGATGACGGGGAAGCGAGTGTGTTTGCCGAGACCACCTATGTTCTGCCGGTCATGCCATCTGCACCCACGATCGCGACGGCGCCGCTCGCGCAACAAGTGGCGGTCGGGGCGGCCGTGACGCTGACGGTGGTGGCGGGCGGTACGGGCCCGTTTGAATATCAATGGAGAAAAGACGGCAGCAATATTGTGGGTGCGACGACGTCAAGTTATGTGACATCGGGCGTCCGCGTTGACCAGGCCGGCCTCTACACGGTGGTGGTGAGCGCGAATGGATTAAGCGTCACTTCGACGCCAGTCGCGATCGCGGTGGTGCCCGCAGGAACCGCGGCGAAGCAGGAGGTGGTCAGTGCCGGCAATGGCGCGGGTGCGCAATTTACGATTGTGGCAACTCTCAACTATACCGGCAGCGTGACTGGGCTGGAGTGGCAGACGCTGTTGCCGGCGGGATGGACTTTTGTCTCCGACGGGGGCAGCGGGGCACAGGCGAAACCTGCGCTTGGCGCGGGCAGCTTGCTCTCTTGGGCTTGGACGACGGTACCGGTCAGCCCGTTTAACTTCCCCTTTACGATTGCGGCACCATCGGGGCAAAATGGGCGCCAATCTTTGAGCTCGCTGGTAAAAGTGAGTGCGATCGGGCCCGTTCTGCAGATATTGGCGCAGCCGGAACCGCTTTTAATTTTAACGGGAGCGGCGCGCCACAGCGCGGATCTTGATGCCAACGGAGCGCTCTCGCTCCTCGAGTTGACGCGCGTGATCGAGCTTTACAACACGAGGAATGCAACGATCCGCACGGGGGCCTATGCGTTGGCGCTGACCCCCTCGGATGACGGCTTCGTCGCTGATTTTGCCCGGGCGAATTTGGCGGTGGTGATGCTCGGCCGTTACCACTCGGCGGATACAAACTCGGATGGTAAGCTCAACCTGCTCGAGTTGACTCGCGTGATCGAACTCTTCAATGCACGCACTGGCACGACCAGAACCGGTGCCTATCACGCGCAAGTTCCCAGCGAAGATGGATTCGCCCCAGGGCCGTGAGCGGAGTTGTGAGCGGAGTTGAATTTAGTCACCGAAAAGAATCGAGCGTTCGTAAAGCGCATGAGAAGCCCGCCGACCCGTCTCACCCGAGACCGAAACGGGGCCAGCGATAATCATCGGGCCGGCTTGTCGGCCACCGCTCAGAACACTCCTTCGTTGGCCCGGCAACGTAAGCTTCAGGGCGGTCGGATTTCGAGTTTGGTGAGCAGCGGTTCGCGCAGCTACCTCTACACGGCTTACAAACGGCCGGCGACTGTGACCGTTTCTTCAGCCGTCAGCCGCGCGCGATTCGCGCCGTGCTGATCGCATCGCGGCACGGGCTTTGCCCGAAAAAGTCCGAATCCGCTCGGACCGCACGCTTACTTTTTCTTCTTCGGGGCGGGTGCCGGCGTCCGCTTGTCATCGAGATTTTGCTCAAGACTGGCCGGGTCAAAGATCGCCTGGGCGCCGCCAGGAGGCACCGGCAGGCGTGCCGCCCACAGAATACCGTTGAGGACGAGCGCACGCTGGCTCGCGTAGGCCCAACTCTTGTGGATATCCGCCCCCGTAAAACCAAAACCGCGCGCGCCATCGGGCCGCGTATAAGCCCAAGCAATCACTTCCTCACGGCCGAGGTGTTTCTTGGCGTCGATGGTGGAACGTGACTTGTCCGGAACTCCACCAACAACGATCGGGATCACGCCCTGAGTCGCAAAATGCAAATTATAGAGCCAGCCGTCGCCGGGAGCCGCAAAGGGCTTGACGCCGCGGGTCACCTCGTGAGTGGGAAATTGCGAAAAATTCATGTCCCAGTGTCCGCGACTACCGATATCGCTGTGAAAAACTGCGCCCAGCCAGCCTTTGATTTTATCGCCATCCGGTCCCGCGGGGAAATCCATCGCCTGATGCAACAGCACCAGGCCGACGCCCGATTCCATTAATTTTGAAAACTGGGCCCAGCGCGCAGGTTCGGCAAAGGGCTGCTTGCCGCCGCCGTCACCATAATAGACGATCGCTTTCGCATCTGAAAACAGCCGCTCGTTCTTTGGCCAATCGCGGGCGAGCACGGGCCACACGCCGGCTTGCTGCTTGAGCCATTCCACCAGCAGTGCACAGCCGGCAAAATATTCATGCGCCATGGCCTTGCTACTGGGACCGCCCGCGAGGATCACGATTTTCGCCATCCCCGGTTTGGGCGCGTCGACTTCCAACCGGACGCCAGATTGATCATAGGGCGAGGCAACGGCCGCCCCCAAGCGAAGCGACGCGACCAGAATCCCAAGGGGTAAAAATTTCATGGTGGTGAGCTAAAGGGGCCCGGCAGAAAACGAAATCATTTTCGTGCACGGTGAACAAAATTAACCGCACTCGTGGCGGTTCTGCATGGGGCGACGGCCCCCGATCACCATCGCTCAACGCCGTGGAAGTACCCGCCGCGCGCTGCTGGGCCAGCTTTTTTAGCAGTCGCGCACAGCGCCGCACCCGCTCGTGCATCAGCCAGGGCCGACCATTTCGCAATTCCCCTGCACGCAAATTTCGTCTTTCAAATACCTGTTATGGCCGAAATCGAAATCTCACCGGATATTAAGGACCACCGCGATCGACAGGTCGCCCTCACGATCGCTATTCTGGCAATTTTGCTCGCCGTGATTTCTTCACTCGGCCAAGGCCAGTCCAACGAGAGGATCGTCCAGCAAATCGAGGCGTCCAATGGATTCGCTTGGTATCAGGCCAAGCGCATTCGCTCTGGGATGAATGAACTGCTCGCCGAGCAGATGAAGATTGCGCAGGCAGGTACAACCACTGCCGCCCAAAACGAGTTGATCACAAAGCTCGTCGCGCAGATCTCTGGCAAAACGAGCGAGTACGAAAAAGAGAGCGAAAAGATTCTTCAGAAAGCCGAGTTCGCTAAAAGTTTGGCGGCGCGAGCAGATACTCGGGGTAATGGGTACGGCCGCGGGGAAATTTTCCTGCAGGTCGCCGTCGTCTTTTGCTCGATCACCTTGCTGACCAAGACACGCGCATTTTTTTATTCGGGGGTGCTCTTCGCCGTTCTGGGGTTGGGGCTTGGCCTCGTTGCCTTCTTGAGCTGACCACCCGCCGTCACTTGGGTCGTTGGCCCGAACCGCTGGCACGACGAAAAAAACCGTCGCGCCAGCAGCCCGGTGCTCGCACCCGTTGACGAATAGTCCGGCCCCATGGGTAACTCATCGGTTACAAGACGGCTAACCACCGCGCAGCGCGCCCGCCGGCGTGCTCAGCGACGCCCTGCCGGAACCGATGACCGTTTTTCTCCGCAAGTTCCCCAACGCCGGGCTGCGGCTCATGGCTCGCCCGTCGCGCGCTGCGACTTCGGCGCTTCTCGCGGGCCAGGCCGATATCGCGATCGTGGGTCTGACGATGGCCGATGAATTACCGGCGGCTGCAGCCATCCATCCGCTCACCCGCCAGCCCATTCATCTGCTCTACCGGGCCGATCACGCCATGGCCAACGCGAAGTAGATTACGGTCAGACAAATCGCACAGTATCCGATGGTGCTCAGCCGCGAGGACACCTCCGATCGATCACAAGTCGACCTGACCTTCGCCCGGGCCGGTGTGCGCAACAAACTCAACGTCGCAATCAGCGCCACCCGGCTCCCGCTCATCACCGGTTATGTGCGCTGGGATTCGGAGTCGCCCTGCTAGCGCCCGGGATGGCATCGCCGCAGAAGGCGAAGCGCGGCCAGATGCGCATCGTCTGGCGCGACGTTCGTAATTTATTCGGGTACGAGGATCTCGTGCTCCTCCAGCGCAAAGGCCGCTTCGAGCTGTCGCACGTGAAAGCCTTGCGGGAGCTGGTCGAGGCGCGTTCAGGACGGCGGCAACGGCGCCGCGTGACACCGCTCCGTCCGCGGCGGAAAAGTGACATCCCCTCCGACCGGAGCCAGTGTCGTGTCGGTTTCCCCATCGCCATCTCGCGCTCCGATTTTTCGTCGCATGAATACGCACGCTTGCACGCCCCCGCACGGCACACTTTCCTGTCGGCCATGGTTGCCACCGTACTATCCGAACACGAGCGCGCCGCACACGCCCACCAGGCGGCCATCTTTCGGGCAATGACGCCCCAGCAACGCATCGGGTATGCCCTGCGTATGAACGCGACCATGCGTCGCCTGCTCGCATTGGGCTTTCAAAGCCGCCACCCGGACTGGAGCGAAGCGCAGATCTGCCGCGCCGTCGCCGACCGCATCCTCTATGCTCGAACGGGATGAGCTGAGTCTCTTCGCCGTCCGCCTGGAGGCTACCGGAGCGCCGTACATGATCACCGGCGCCACTGCGGCGATTCTTTACGGACAGCCGCGTGTCACCAACGACCTCGATGTTGTGCTCGCGCTCGACGACGCCTCGCGGGCCTGCCTGCTTCGCGCCTTCGCTCAGACGGAGTTTTACGTGCCACCGGAATCGGTGATCCTCACCGAGCAGGCCCGGCATCTACGCGGCCATTTCAAGCTCATCCACCACGAGTCTGGCTACAAAGCCGACATCTACCTCGTCGGATCCGATCCGCTCCACGCCTGGGCTCTTCCTCGCCGCCGCCGCCTGCGCTGGAGTCCCCATCTCGAACTCATGGTCGCTCCGCCCGAATACGTTGTGCTGCGCAAACTCGAATACTACCGCGAAGGTCACTCCGCCAAACACCCGCTCGACATTCGTTCGATTCAGGAAACAAGCGGACTGGACGAAGCCGTCATGGCACCCTGGCTGGAACGGCTGGATCTTACGGCATTGTGGGAGAAAGTGAAAACAGGCCAGACGTAGTAAGCTGCCGCTCGCGAAGTAGCTTTGAGCAGGAGCGAATGGAAAACGGGCGCGCCTCTCTTGGCTCTCATTGACGGGCTTCCTCCTCGAAACGACCGATCGTCAGCGTTTCACTGATTGAAACAGCTCCATGGGCCTGGCGACAATCTTGCGCGAGGCCTCCTGCGCCACGTGGTTGGTGCCGAGCCCCCTTTCGTAGCCACCGAGTTCGTGCTGGTCCGGCGTCGGCAGATAACCGTAGCTGCCGTTGGCCAGCTCGATCTTGAACGTGTCATTGAACGGGCTCTTCGCTTTGATCTCGAGTCCGGTCTCGGTGAACGTCTTGAACGGCACCGCCGCGATCCCGAGGCCCCCGATCCGAAACGTCTGCATCACGACGCTCACCGTATCCGGCCAATTCCTCGCATCCATCGTGCGCTCGGCATACGTCACTTCGCGGATGTGAATGGGCGAGGCGCTGGTCGGGCGCGCCAGCACCTGTCCGGCGCGCGCGACGAGTTCGGGCGTCGGGTGGCGCATCTTCAACATCGAGCTCAGCCGTGGCCGACTTCAGCTCCACCCGGTCATGGAACCGCAGCGTGCGGTGCACGCGCGCCGCTTCATGCGCGACGTCGTCGGGCCACCGCGCGCATCCGTTCGCCCTGGGCGTATTTCACGGCTGACGTTCCTCCACCGATGTTATTCACGTCGCCGCATGGGCCGTTGGCGAGAATCCCGACAAACGCCGGACGCTGCACGTCGGCGCCGAGCAACTGTTGGATCCGGTCGCAAAACATGGCAAAATAGTCGGCCGAAATCTGGCCCGCTGGCAGCCCGCCCACGTAGTGAAGTCAGTAGTTCGCGAGCAGGGCGATGTGCCGGCCGTTCGTGGATTGCACCGAAATAAAATAAATCACCGGGTTGGTCGGGCCCGCCGCCTTGAGCCGACCCGGATGATTTCCCTTGTTGGTCACCACGCGATCTTGGCCGCCAAACGGATTCGTGTCGGTCTTGCCCTCCTTGAGCAGGGTGCGGCGGTTGAAAAGGTGCGGCGGCACGCGACCGGATCCCCAGCCGATGCGCGCCGGCTCCAGATTGTGCAACGCCCGACCCACGCCGTCGGCGATCCGGCGCACGAGAAATTTTTGATAGTCGTCAAGCGGAGCGCCCATCACCAGCGCGTTGGCGCCCCGCGCGCTGGGCGCAGAAAGTGGGACGCCGACATCAACAGGTTGTCGGGCGGGCACCCGGTTTCCTCTTACACGAGACGCTTCGCTTCGTCGAAGACCTCGCGCGGCACGCCCACGCTGTTCACCACGGCAGACCCGAAGCGCGTGGCTCCATCGTCAAGCGCGAGGCAGCGCACGTGCAGGTCGTCGTGCACATGCGAGCACGGCACCGGCGCCCAACCGCCAACCGTGGGCGTGCCGATCGCCGGCGTGATGTTGCTGGTCGCGGCACCCGCCTTGAAGCCCCGTGACGGATCCGACGCCTTTGGGGTCGCGTCAACAGGCGTGGCCGCCAGGGCCGTGACGGATGCGACGACGACGGCGACAAGAGTGATCAGGATGTGAATGTTCATAAGCGAGAGATTCATTTGGCGAGAACGCCCGTCGGGGCAGCGGGTGTCCGGGGTGCGGCGGGTGCACCTTTATCTTGCCCGGACGCGATGGCGTGAGGTGATCCTCGAATCAACCGCTCCGCGTTTCCGTGGTAAAATTTTTCGAGCACCGTTGGAGGTAAATGAATGCCCTTGAGCCGGAGCCACTGGGGTTGGTAACCGCCGGGGACCATTACCATATGGTCCGTCTCGAAATATTCCAAATAGTCGCTGTAGGCCCGGGTCTGTCGTTGCCGCCACGCTTTCAAGGTGGTTTCGTTTTGCAGCGTTTTGTCGTCAGCGATCAAAAAAATGTCGGAGCCAAAAAGAATTCGGTCCTGATATTTGATAAAAAAGTCGCGGATCGCCTCGGGGTGGTAGCGGTAAAAGAATCGCAACCGGGCGGAACACTCCACGGATAGATTGGCAAATTTATCCAACAACTCCGCCAATTGGTCCAAATCGCTGGTGAGACTGGCAAAGTGCGCCGCAATGAAGTTGGTCTTCGGGTGTTTCTGCAGCAGATGATTTCTCTGCCGGATCAGGTCTTCCCAGCCCGGCACCGCGGGATGCTCGTAGTATCGGGCCGTATTTCCCTGTTTGTATTGAAAGGTATTATACGTGTTCGGATACCAATATTCCCGGGGATCGGCGGCATGGATCAAGACCGGCAGGCCCAACTCGCCGCACTGCGCCCAAAAGGGATCGAGACGGGGATCGTCAATCGTTAACAGCGCTCCGGAGGCGTCCCGATGATGCATGCCCAGGTTCTTCCAGATTTTGATCCCTTGCATGCCCAGCTTCGCGGCGGCGGAGAGCTCGCTTACAATCGCTTGGAAAAACGCCGGCTCGTTTGCGGTGCGACCGAAATCAACCGTCCCGAAGACGTTCAGCCGGTTCGGAAATTGCCGACGAAGTTCCAGCCACGCGCGCAGATTCGTTTCGGACCAGCCACCGTTGAAGGGAAAACCCGCTGGATCGAAGAGCAGGAGCGTGAGCGCGGCAACGCCCGTCGCGTCCATCACCGCGAATTGGGCCTGCAAGGCCGATGGCGTCGGCCAGGCACCGTGGGTATGCACGTCGATGATCCGGTAGGAGCTTTTATATACTTTCGCCTCATCCGCCGGCGCGGCGAGCGCGCGTGGGACCAAGACGCGGCCAGCCACGAGGGCAATGAGCAATCCGAGAACCCAGGAGATCGACGTCCGCATGGCAGTTACAGAAATAAAGTCATCATCAGGCTGCCGATCAGGTCGGGTTAGGCTACACGAAAAACTTCGGCACCACTTCGCCGGCGATGCGGCCGAGGGCGGTTGTCCATTCCATTCTGCGAAAGTGATGCGGCGGGAACCTGGCTTTCCGGGGCCGAGTATTCGAAGGACTCGGAACTTTAGACAGAAGAATGGGCACAGGAGAGCCGAACGAAGTCAGACAGATTGTCGGATGTCATCCAGAGCGAAGCGGAGCGCATCAACGGAGTCGAAAAACAGGCGGTCTGATTTTTATTTCCCCATTCTGCTGGCGATCAAACCCACTTCTCAAACCACGCCCAAGCATCCGCCTGACGCGCGGCGCTGAATTGATGTGGGGCGTCTTCGATGATGCTCTTGAAGTGATCGGGCACGCCGGCTTTGGCGTAGCACTGGGCGATCTTCTCGTGCGCGGCGTGGACACCGGCGAGTTCGAAGAGCCGGTCTTGCGCACCGTTGATGACCATCAGCGGCGTCGGCATGGCCAGCGAGGCGATGTCCGGATGATCCATGTGGTGATACATGCCTGGAATGATCTTGGTGAAACCGATCCCGCGGATATGCCGGGCGAGCTGGTTCGGAAACGAGCACATCCAACTGCTGACGACCGCTGCTTTTATTCGATCATCCAGGGCGGCCAAATAGGTGCTGCGCAACCCGCCGATACTCTGCCCGACGCAGGCGATCCGGCTCGGATCCACCTCGGGTCGGGTGACGAGATAGTCCACCGTGCGGATGTCATCCCACGCCATGATGCCGACCCAACTGACCCCCGCGCAATACAGGATTTTGGCGACGATTTCCTCGTCCCGGTTACTGCGATTGTTGAACTCCTTCACCCGCTCGCTGCTCATGTCCATCCGCCGCTCCTTCCACTCGGCGGGATCATCATCGAGCACCACACGCCGTTCTCCCCAGTAGAACATATCGATCGCGATGACGACGTAACCGCGTCGCACGAGTTCGATGCCGTAGGCCTTGCCGCTGTAGCCGCGATCACGGATGACTTTGAGGGACGGATGGATCGCATCGCTCGTCTCGACCTCGCGCTCGCGTCCCCACATGTAGTAACCGCCGTGCGAGTGCAGCGCCACGACCGCAGGTGCGGGCCGCTTTGCCCGTTTCGGAATCAACACGGTTGCCGGCACGCGAAACACCGGCGTGGTGTTGAAGCGAACCTCCTCGCGAATATAATCACCGTAGTCCCGACGGGAAATCACCTCGGCTTGCGGGTCGCACTTCGCGGGGGCGTAGTGCAGCAGATCGAGCATTTTCGCCCGGCCCATGGCCTTCCAGGCGGTTAGGTCCGGGTGATTCCGATGCAGAAACGACATCGGCAAATCCCGCCCCGCCTTCAGCTTCTGAACCACGGCATCGAGTGATCCGAGCTCCGGCCCGTTCCGGCCCGACAGCGACACGTTGGCGGCGTCCTTTGTTTTCGATGCTGGTTCAGCAGCGAAACCACCGGTGGTTGATGAAGCCGCGATCGCTCCGGCGACAGTGGCGATGAAGTTCCGGCGGGTGTTCATGGTGGGGCGGGTTCTACTTCTTGAGCATGTCCGCAAACGCTTCCGGTTGCAGGCCCATGCCGCGTCTCACGACTGCGGGATTGGTGGCGAAAAGGTCGGGAAAATCGAGCGGGACTTCGGTGCTGACGAACTTGTCAACGGGGAACGCGGGCACTTTCGCCGGGTCGAGGCGCTTGAAGATCGCAAACTGGGGATCGAGCACGACCGAATCGGTGGGCGCGACGCGGTTCTTATAGTCGGGCAGTGTCATGCGCGTGTGGCCGAGGACCTTGCCGTCCTCCTTGAAGTTAATGATCCAGTAGAGCGTGCGTTCGGCTTCGGGGGTGCGCAGAAAGTAGCAGTTGTTGCGATCCACGATGGCGTCCTGATTGCCGAAGGACATGAAGTGGGTGTTGTTGTTCGCTTTGAAGGCGCTGCTGTCGCAGATGATATTGCTGCTCAGCGTCGCGGGCGTGCCGAGCTTCACGGCCTCGATCATGTGGCTGATGAAGACGCAGTGCTCGACGCGGAAGCCGGGACAACTGCTCACCTCCATGCCGTCGGAGCCGCGGATGATCACGCAGTTCGACACGAGCACGTCGCTGCTGTCCGCGCCCATGAGCAGGCCGCCGGAGTAGCCCGCGCCGCGTCCATCCCACAGCAGGCGACGCAGCGTGATGTGGCTGCTTTGATTCACAGTGATCACGCGCATCGAAGTGCGGCCCTGGCCGCCCATACGAAAGCCATCGAAATAGAAGCCATCCACCGCAATGTGGCTCTTGCCATTGATGACGAACGCGGTCTCGAGGCGCCTGCCGCTGCCATCGAGAATGACTTTCTCACCCGGGATGCTCTTGAACTGGATCGGGCGTCCCTCCGTGCCCGTGGTGCGCACGCGGACCTTTTCAATGTAAGTGCCTCCGGCGACCATGACGGTGTCTCCAGGCAGGGCCTGCGATGCCGCATGAGCGATGGAACGTAATGCCCTCCCGCGCTCGAGACCTGTGGCCGCGTCGCTGCCGTCCGTGGCGACGTAGAGTGTCCGCGGGGCCGGATCGGCGGCTTTCGTCGTGAACGTGATGGCTTCATACTTCGGGTCCACCACTTCGCCCGGGCCTTGATCATCCAGCGGGTAGATGAGCTTGGCCGAGGTGAGCTTGAAGTAATAAGTCGTGCCGGGCTTCAAGCCGGTGAGGCTGAAGCTGCGGAAGGTATCTTCATCATTGGTGACCTTGTAGCTGCCCTGGGTCTCACAGGCGGGAGTCTCGCCCCACGCGATGCCAGACAAGGAGCCGCGCGACATCTGCCACTCGATGTTTGCCGTGGTGGCGGTGACGGAGTGCAGCGTCGGCGCTGTCATGCTCAGCGTGTTCGACATCAGATCCTGGTGAATGCCGAGGCTCTTGCCCAAGGCTCCACCGACGGCGAGTGCGATGCGATCCGCCACCTCAGGAATGCCAGCGCGCATCGCAAGGACAGGCTGCAACTCCCGAGCGTAGATGTCGTGCGATGTCTTCCGCGCATCCGTCAGCGAGACCGCCTTGCCGCCTGCCATCCACGCTGTGCCGGGGTCGGCGTAGCTGTTGTAGTCGCTGTATCGGAGCGCCGACGTGACTTCTGCTGCACTGCGAAACGCGACCGCCGGGCCTTGCCGGTTGTCATAGACGTTGCTGGTCAGTTCCACGCCCGTGCAGCCATCGAGCTGCACGGCGGCATGCGAGAAGTGCGTGAACTCGCTATGAGTGATCGTCAATCCGGCGCATTGACTCGCGTGCAGCGCCTTGTCCTTCGCGAAGAACCGGCAGTTGTTGAAGCGCACCCCCGCGCTGGCGTTGACGCTGACCGAACGGGCGAAGTTCAATCGCTCAAACTCGATGCCGTGACTGCCCTCCACTTGGATCGCGCCCGGCATCAAGACTCGCGCCGTGCCACGGGCGCGCCATGAGATCGGCGCTGCGCCCGCCTTGCCTCCCTTGATGATGACATCGCCATCATACACGCCATGATCGAAGTAAACGGTGTCGCCAGCGCGCAACTCCTTCGTCGCTCGTGCCAGCGTCCTCCACGCAGTCTTCACCGAGAGACCATCGGCCGCATCGTCACCATCCGGCTTCACGAAAAAGACATTGGCCTGATACGGGAATGGCCCGCGATCACTCTTGTCAGGCGCACTGCCGCGCATCGTGGAAGTTGATTGCAGGCGGAAATCGAAGTTGAGCGGGTCGGCGAACTCCTTGTCACGATTCACACGCTCGAAGTTCAATCGAATCGACGTGTCCGTGCCCGCCTTCACATTGTCCAAGTTGCTGTTCTTGAAGCCAATGATCGAGCGCACCACCTCCCGATGCGATGGGAGATAACTCAGCGCCACGCAGTCGCGCACGTCGGAAATATCCTTCATCGTTCCGCCCTTGATGCCGAGATCGAGCACGTTGCCCCAGCCCAGCGATTTCTCGATGAGCCCGTAGCCTTCACCGCCATAAAGTCGCACACCCACACCGCACTTGTAGGCCACGCAGCGACGCAGCGTGTCATTGCGAACACCGACAGCGACCACGCCTCCACATTCAAAGCCATGCGGCGAGATGTTGCCGTAGGCGACGCAGTCTTCGATCAAGTTGCCGCCTTCCTTTTCGCTGCGCGTGAGGATGCCGCCGCCATTGAGAAAGGCTGTGCAGTGTCGGACCACGCAATCCTTCGCCTCCTTCAACACGATGCCCCAGGTGCCTGACCCGGTGTGCCACGTCTGCATCACCGCCTTCTCAAAACCCCGCGCCGCGATGCCATCCAGCACCACACGCTTCGGCTGCTCCAGCATCAACCCATGCGCCCCCGTCACGGGAATGCTGTAACGATGCTGATCCACCGGTCGCAGGTCCGTGCTGGAGACATAGAGCTTTGTCGCCGCCGCATCATAAAAGGAGCTGCCCGGCTGAAACTCCACCTCCGCCCGTGTGGCCTGGGCACCGAGCCGCTTCAGCGTGTCCACTTCATACACCGCCTGCACATCGCCTTTGAAATCCGCCACGAAAGTCTGCCGCGTCCCCGGCACCGGCTTGAACACCGGCGCATCGACATCCCCGCGCAGCAGCACCGTGCCCCGCATCTCCGCGCGAATGACCGTCACCCTCTCCGCACTGCCGAGCCCCTTCCTCGCGACCGCTTCCGCATACTCGCCGCGACCAATCGTCAGCGTGTCTCCCGGCTGCAAAGCATCCACGCCCTTCTGAATCGTGAGGAACGCCGCCTCACGACTCGTGCCTGCATTCGCGTCGAATCCGTGCTTGCCCACGAAGAACTCCGTGGCGTGCAAGGAGCTGGAAAGGAGAAGCAGGACAGCCGTGAGAGTGAGGGGAAAGGAGTTCATTCTTCTACGAGGACGTTTGGAATCAGAACGGATTCGTGCGGACGATGGGCGAAAGCCAGGGCCGGTGGCCTGACGAGCGGGGCGATGCCAGCATGAGCGGCGATCACTGCCCGGCGGCGTACTCCTTGAAACGCTCGGCGACTTTGCCGGCGTTTTCGTCGCCCAGGTGGAAATAGAAGCGCCAACGAAAGGTCACACTGCCACCGGCGGGAATCGTCATGTCGCCGGCCTTCTTGTCGGCCTTGAACGCCGGCTCGAAGTCGTGCTGGCCGAAGGGATTCGCGGCAAACAACGCATACGAACGCACGTGCCACCACGTCGGGTGGCGTGGGTTCGACGGATGATCAAACATCGCGACGCCGTAGACCTTGCCATCTTTTGGGGCATGATAGTCGACCCACGTCGATCGCTTGCCCCAAGTTTCGTCGTTCCTCTGGCCGGAGTCATTCACGATGGTGCCGGAACCTTCGTGCTTCCTGCCTTTGCCAAAGTCGTGCGTCGGCGTCATCCACAACGGCAGCCGAATCGCCATCGATCCCTCCTTCGTGTCCCCGAACAAGACCGGCTTGCCGGCGGGTGCCTTGAGCGTGACTTCATAGTCGAGGAAACGGGCGTCCGCTGAACCGCGGATGCGAATGGTGGTCTCGTCGGTCAGGTGCACTGTGCCGTCAGGGCCGACCCAACGGTTGCGCGCGCGAATCGTGCCGACCCCATTCTTCACCGCAGATTCGACCGACTCGCTGACAATTTTCCCACACTGGTTGGTGTTCTCGCCCCAGAAATCGATCCCGTTCACCGCGCCGTGCGTGAACCAGAGCGAGCGGTGATGGGGGTGATCTTCGACCTCACCGGGCACGCCTTTCTTCACCGGAAAGTGACGCATCATCTCGGTGCCATCGGACGCCAGGATCGGGTAAAGAAAGGGTTTCGGCGCGCCCTTGAAGATGTACTCGGTGAAGAGTCTTCCGTCGAGTTCGACGCGGATGCGATCATCGGCGCGGGTGAGTTTCACCAAGGTCGCCGCGGGTACCACCGCGCCGGGTGCGATCAGGCTGACGAACAACAGAACGCTGGATATACTTGGCTTCATGGTCTTATGGGGCGATTACGGGGTAAAGAAGGAGCGAGGGGAACGGCTCAAAATCAAACGGGGTCGAGCCACGCGATCTACCGCCTGGGTCAAAAGGTTCCTTTGATCCCGGCGGTCACTATCGCGCTTTCATATGTTTCAAGTGCTTGGCGAAGCGAGGGCCACGCGAAAGCCGCGATGGGGCGCTCCGTCCGCCTGGGCGTCCCGGTTCCGGCGCGCGGACCGACAGTATCGGGCTGTGTAATACCAGCACCCGCCCCGACCCACCCGATCCGGACCACCCGTCACAACCAACGGATCGACGGTTGTGCCGGGGCGATCCGCGTATGCTTTCGGGTTATGAATGTCCTGACACCATTCCCACACATTACCGTGCATGTCATACAGCCCAAACGCATTGGGTCGGAATTGCCCCACGGGCGCCGTGAAAACATAGCCATCGCGGGCATTGACCGCCGGTCGATCGGGAAATTTCTCTTTCAATAGACGATCTGCGACATTTCCCACCATGGCCAACTCCTCGGCATCGGTTCCGTACTCGAACTTCGTCAACGTCCCTGCGCGGCAGGCGAATTCCCACTCCGCCTCAGTCGGGAGTCGGTACGCTCTCCCTTCTCTTTGGCTCAACCATTGGCAGAAAGCGACGACATCGTTCCAACTCACGACGACCACCGGATGATCGTCCGTCTGTGGATAGCCAGGGTTTCGCCAGGTGAATCTCAGCGCTTGAACAAACTTCCCGTTTGCGTCGACTCCCCATCCCCCTTTGCCATTCGTTTCGGCCTCGGTCCTGGCTCCAGTCGCCCCGACGTAAGCGGCGAACTGCCCTCGCGTCACCTCAAATGCTCCCAAGAAAAACGACCGGCTGACGCGCACGCGGTGCTGCGGTAATTCGTCGTGGTGGGCTTCCGAATCTGAGGTGGGGGACCCCATCAGGAACTCGCCAGCTGGAATCAGCTTCAGTTTCATGCCGAGCGAATTGACGAGGTCATGGGACTCCGCGCCAATGGATACCCAGGCGAAAGTGCTGACGCCAACGATGAGGGACGTCAGATTCTTGAGCGAAATGGAAGTGGTCGTCATACAAGTGTTGGGCTCCAACTGGAATCCGGCGTGGCATCGCCGGGCGCGAGTTGACCGAGACGGAGAAGGGCGCGGGATCAGACTTGATCGGAAATGACGAAGGGCGCGCGGTACGTTCGCGTCAGCAGGGCATTGGCGCCTTCGTTGTTCACAAAACGCTGCGTTTTAGGATCGATGTCGAGCATCTCGCCGAAAACCAGCTTGGTCTTGCCGAGGTCAACCCGGTTGGCTGCCAGATGTGCGGCCATGCGGTCGCAGGCATCGGCCGACTCCCGGTTGGCTTTGATTTTTTCGACCATCTCCGCCTGCGTCACCCGTTGGCCGAGCCGGTAGGAAATATTGCCGATATGGCAGAGCGCACTGGAAATGTGCCCTTCGGCGATATCGGCGGTGAGGTCACTGGATTTCCGGCTCCGCACCGCCTTCACAAAATTCTCGTGGTGATTGAGGTACCGGCCCGAGAACGTCCGTATCACCCGCCCGCTGCGATCATAGGCCGTAAACGGGCCCTCTCCGATCACGACAAAACCATTTTCACAATGGATGATGTTGCCGACTGAGGCACCGAGGAACGAGTCCATGGGGTCACGCCCCGCCGTTGCCGGCAAGCCGCGCACCTCGAAGATGAGCGGCGCACGGGCGTAGGCATGGTGAATAAGCTGCGTGTTGGGTGTCGTCCCGTCGTCGACATAGCCCAGGCGTCCGCCGACGCTGAAGACCCGGGGGGGGAGTTCTTTTTCCCGGAGAAACCAGCGCGCAATGTCCATTTGATGAATGCCCTGGTTGCCCAGGTCGCCGTTCCCGGTCTCCCAGACCCAGTGCCAGTCGTAATGCAGTTCCTTGCGCATCAAGGGCTGCATCTCGGCCGGGCCCGTCCAAAGATCATAGTCGATCTGGGCCGGTACCGCCTGCGCTCCGGCCACCTTGCCGATGCTTGGACGGCGTTTGTAACAAAGCCCGCGCGCCAGGGTGACTCGGCCCAGATTACCAGCGTGTACCCACGCAACCGCCTCCTGCAGGCCGCTGTGAGACCGGCTTTGAGTTCCGCTTTGCACGATCCGACGGTACTTGCGGGCCGCCTCGATCATTTTGCGGCCTTCCCATATATTATGGGAAACCGGCTTCTCGACATAGACATCCTTGCCGGCCTGGCACGCCATGATGGTGATCAACGCGTGCCAGTGGTTGGGGGTGGCGGTGGAGATCGCGTCGACTTCGGCGCTCTCGATTAACCGGCGCACGTCGGTGTACCCCTTGACGGCGTGCCCGAGCGCCCTGAGTTTCTTGATCTCCTCGTCGAGAACGGTCTGATCCACGTCGCAGAGCGCCACGATTCGCGCACCCTTGACGCGGAGCAGATCGGTGATGTGCGAGCGGCCCCGGCCCTTGAAACCCACCACAGCGAAGCGCACATCGCCATTCGCTCCGTTGACCTGAGCCCAGGAGCGCGGCGACAATCCGACCCCCGCGGCGGCAATGACGGCTCTTTTCAAAAACAGACGTCGGTCTAAGTTTTGCATATCCCGGGATTAGAAGCTACCATTGACGCCGGCTTGGACGCGCACGCCGTGATCACGCTGGTCGGTGTTGTAGTCTCGGTACAGGCCAGAATACCATTTCTGTTTGGAGTTAAACAGGTTGAGTACGTCTGTGAACAACGTCAGTCTGCGCGAGTAATGAAACCCCAGCTTGGTATCGACCATTGTGCGCCGGTCCTGGTAGGAACGCGAAAGAGGGTCGAGATTATAGGATCTCAGATAGGTGCCGGTATAATTCACATTGACGCGGGCGTAGAAGCGACCCCGGCTGTACGAGATTCCGGCGTTGGCCGCCCTTGGTGTAAAGTTTACGAGGGCGCTGCCCGCCGGTTCGGTCACGCGGCCATAATTTCCCGTTGTCTCCAACCAAGTGTGGTTGGCGAAAACGCCGAAGCCCTTCCAGAAACCAGGCAGAAATGAAAGCTGCTGTGAGTAATTCAACTCGGCGCCCTTGATTCGGGCAAAACCGCCGTTGGCCTGCGTGGCGAGATCCCATCCGGCATACTCGCCGTCAAATCCGTTGTCGCTGCCCGTCGGTATCTTCACCACGTTGCTGAAGATAAAGTTCTTGATCTCCTTGAGGAAGACGCCCGCCGAAATCACCCCGATCGGCTCGAAATAACGCTCGATGGTGACGTCAAAATTGGCCGCGTCCTGCGGCTTTACGCCGGTATTATTCTGCGTGATTCTCTCAGCGTCGTAATTGATTCTCGTATCCGGATAGATTGACCCGAAACTTGGCCGGCCGAAGCTCTGCGAATAGCTGGCGCGCGTCAGCCAGTTTTTTCCGGGTGCGTACTTGAAATGTATTCCGGGCAATACATTTCGGTACTCTCGGATCACGGTGGTTCTTTTTCCCCACTGGGCCCGGGTACGCTCGATCGGATCCGTCAAGGTCAGACCCGCCCGTGGATCTTGGATGGCGGTTTCCCCGCTCAGGTGGGTCTTTTCGAACCGCACGCCGCCGAGCACGGACAACGGCCCCAGGGACATGTTTCCCATCGCATAGCCGGCAAACACCTGTTCCCTTGCATTCTTGTCGTTCGCCAGCTCGTTCTGCAACGACGTGGCGGCATTATGGGTGAGGTACTGGGGATTCTTTTCGAGGTATTGGTTGATCTTGTCCAAATCCAAGTATCGCGGGCTCATGCCAAAAGGATGCCACTTGGACAAAGCGACGCCGGTCGGAAGTGAATCGTCGATAAAACTGCTCAGGAATGCTCCTTGTGGACCGGAATAGATGAAGGTCTTGGTGGGGCCCCGGGTGTAGCGCTCTTCGCTCATGTACTTGAAACCCGTCTTGATATAGGATGGGACCGGATTGGGAAAACTCAGCTTCAGATTGAGCTGGCCACCGAAGATATTCGTCCCCTGGTCGGTCACCGCGGCGGACAATCCGCTCAAGACCCAGTTTGCCGGATCGCGAACGTCCGGGCCTCCCGTCTGAATTGCATTCCGGCGTGAGACGGATCCAGCGGAGGTACCGTCCAATCGCCAGGGGTGTTGGGGACGGAAATCGTGTAGCCGCGGGTCGCGTTTGGGTTCCAGTCTTTCTGCCCGGTCTGACTCGGGCTCTCCTGGTAGTTTCCGGTATAGTCGAGTTCAAGCCGGCCAAACTGTTGGCGGCCGCCCGCCTGGAAAGAGTACCGCTTGGTCAGCGCGTGGATCGGCGCGTTTTGAAAAGAGTAGTTCGCACTCGCCAATTCCGTGACCTTGTCTGTAAAGCCTGGAACAATGGAGGCCTGAACCCTGGCTCCCGCGGCATTGAAGCCACCGGGCCGGTAGTTTGGGTCTCCGAACGGAAACTGGGGTTGGAACGGGATCGGACGGCCGGAAGCGTCGAGCGTGGCGATCGCGAAGTTTGCGGAGGACACGGTGTTGTTCCCGCCGTGGAATGTTTGTTCGCTGTTGTAGTAGGTGTAGAAGCTGCTGAAGTACAGCCTCGAGTTGTCGCTTACCTTGTAGTCCAGCCGCATATCCACACTCGATCGCGTACGCTCCAAGTAATGATAGTCATATTCGGTGAGACTTCGCATAAACGCCGGCTTCGCCGCCGTCGTTTGATAACCATTGAGCAGGACGCCACCGCCGGGAGCCCAGTTGACGGTGTGACTGAGATTCACGGTTACGCCGATATTCTGATTCTGGCCAAAGACATTTGAGTAACCAAAAGCGTACGTGGGGCTGATCTTGTTTGATACATAGGCGGTGGAGCGCGCGCCGGCCCCGACCTTCCGGCCGCTGCCGCTGACCGCAAAGGTGATCCGCCGGGGTTCAGTCCGGTCAAATATACTCGCCGGCCGAAAATTGATGTTTCCGCCAATCGAATCGCCATCCATGTCCGGGGTGGGTGACTTCGTGACCTCAATGACCTGGGTTGCGCCGATCGGAATCCCGGGCAAGTCGGTCTGGCGATTGGCGCCGGCGCCTCCGGTGGCCGTCTTCATGCCGTCAATCGTCACGGTGTTCAGGTTGGCGTCGATTCCCCGCACCATGATGTAGCGGGCTTCATTTTCGCTGTTGAACGCGGCGATGCCGGGCAGCAGCCGGAGCACTTCAGCCGCGTTGCCATCGGCGACATTGCCGAACGCATCGGCCGCCGTGACGTTCTTCACATTGGGGGCGTTGCGCTGCTGCGTGATGGCGGCAGCCTGCCCCTCGCGAATGCCGGCCACGGTGAACGCGTCCATCAGGTAGATGTCGGACGTCAGTTCGACATTGCGCACCGTCCTTTGCCCGGCCGACACCATGACCGTGATCCGCTGGGTCGTCAGCCCCGTGTAACTCACTTCGAGGGTCACCGGTCCGGCCGGCAAGGCCGTGAATTCGTAGCGGCCCTCGCGATCGGTGATGGCGGTGTGGTTGGTGCCGGCAATGGTGACGAAGGCACCCTCGAGAGAAGCATGGGTGGCGGCATTGCTCACCTGTCCGATGACGGCGGCGCCGGTTTGCACAGCGCCACCGCCGGCGGGATTGGCGATCGCCGCATTCGTGGCGGGACTGACACCGACAGTCAGGGCGATCCAACCGACCAAGAGGGCAAGAGGATTTTTTCGGTTCATCGTATTGGATCGTGCTTCAGGGGTGGGGACAGGCCGGGAAGGGGGGCGGGGCGGATCAGCGCGACGAAGGGATTCTCTCCCTGCAACGACGAGCGCTCCGGTGGCTGGATCCTGCGTGGCCTGGAGCGGCGTGTCGGCGAGCACGAGATTCAGCGCCTCATTTGGCGTCATCTCGCCGCGGACCGCCTTCGTGCGCACGCCCTCGACCACGTCGGCGGCATACAGGAGCCGCACATCATCCCCGGTTTGGGCGGAAAACTGCCGGAGCGATTCGGACGCCGGCCCGCCCGGAATATCAAACTGCATCCGTCCGGACGCAGCCCGCCCGATCTGGGGCAGGGCGGCGAGAGCGAAGGCGCAAAACGTCATGAAGATCAGGCGAAGACAGTGGTGGATACGGGCGGAACCGCCGGGCCCGCCGCAAGGATGGGCCGGGGAGGCGGCAATGAATACGACGGCGTCGGCCGCCGAACTCTCTAGAAAAATTTTCACCGCGGTGAAAAATCAGGGACGCGGCAGGGTCGCGGGTTTCCGCCGCAGCATCGTCTCGCCGGCCCGGCGCTCGGCGATCACGCCGAAATTGGACTCCAGCAAAAGGACGAAGGACTCGATGTCGTTAGCGGGAAACTTGCCGCCGAAGCGCTGCGTGGCCAGGTCGGCATCCTCGATCACGAGTTGGTGCCGGTTGTATCGGTTGAACTCCGCCACGACCTCCGCCAGCGGTTGGGCACTGAACTCCAGGCGTCGGCTTTGCCAGGCCAGGGCGCGCGCCGCCTCCTGCGGCGCGACGGCGACGGGAACGAAGGCGGCCGGCGCGGACACGGCATTCGCGATCGTGATGCGATGACCCTCGACCAGCAACGGTTCGTCCGCCGGGGTGGGTTCGCCGATCGGTGGACCGGAGGCTGTGGTGCGCGGCGCCGGGGCGAGCGCTGGCGATTCTGACTGCGCCGTAAGTAGGCTTCGGCCCGACGCCGCGTCATCCACACGCACCTTGCCCTCCGTGACGAGCACCTCGACGGCGGCGGGAAGGCAGCGCACGTTGAACACCGTGCCCACGGCGCGGACATCGACCTGTCCCACCCGCACGACGAAGGGGCGCGCGCGATCCTTGGCGACGGTGAAACTGGCCTCGCCGCGCAACAGGTGGACCCGGCGCTCCGTCGCGGTGAAGGCGACCTCGACCGCGCTCGACGTATTCAGGCGCACGACGGAACCATCGGGCAGATCGATCTTCTCGAAACCGCCGATCGGCGTGGTCGCGCTCCGAACCAGCGGGGCCGCGCTGGGCCGGAGTGAATCAAGAGCGACAAAGCCAAACACCAACGCCGCCGCCGCCGCCAGCGATCCGGCCGCCCAAGCCCACCGCCGACCGCGATGCGACGGCAGCGGCACCCGCGCGGCCGGCACGCGATCGAGCAGATCCCACGTCTGCGTGAGTTTCCCGAAGATCCGCGCATGGCGCTCGTCCGCCTGGAGCCAGCGGGCAAATTCCTCCTCCTGGGCCGGGGTCAATCCGCGGTCGCGCTGCACGAGCCAGGCGGCGGCGGCGAGTTCGATTAAATCCAGGCCGCCATCTGGCCCGTCGGAATTTTCAGGATATTTCGGTGCCATGGCCGCCTTTCTTGATCATCCCGCGAGCCTCGAGAAATTGCCGGCACCGCACGATTCCGATGGCGAGCTGCGCGTTGACCGTGTGCTCCGAAATGCCGAGGCGGGCCGCGATCTCTCGATACGAGAGGCCGTGCAGCTTGCGGAGCGTGAGGACCTCGCGGCAACGCGGGGGGAGCGCATGGATCGACTCGACCAGCAATTCGATTTCCTGCGCATGACTGAACGTTTCGGCGGCATCGGGACTATCTTCTACGACGGACGGGCGGTGCCTTTCCTCTAAGTCATCGAGTAAAACGACCCGCTTCCGTCGAAAAAGATCGTAGGCGGCATTCCGTGCCGTCTGGAAGAGATAGGCTCGGGGCTCGGCGATCGCGCCGGTGCTGCGGGCGCGAATCAGGCGCAGGTAAGCCTCCTGCACCAAGTCGTCGATGTCCTGCACCGTGGGGAAATGGCGGTGCAGGAAGGCGCGCAGTTCGGGTTCGTGGGGTTGCACTTCCTCGGCGAACCAGCGGGCCTGCTCTGGATTTAGGGGTGGCATCGGGCAAGGTAAACTCGGCCAACGTGACAAGAGTTGATGCCATTGCTAGGAAACTGGTTTTGCGGGGGGGAGGAATTTAAGGGGAGGGGCATGGTGGGATTGGGATGAAGGTGGCGTAGATGAATCGATTTTGAGAGGGTGGCGGGTTCGGCAGCGGATGGATCTTTGGGGCGGCGGTGGAAGAATCATGACACGGTTGCGTTTGCGCCGGGGACGGGACCGCCGGAGAGGGTTTGCTGAAAGGCGCTGAAGCCGGAGCGGCGGAGGAACGGTTTTCGTCATCGGGAACGAGATGAATACTACGGCCACCTCGAACCATTCACGAACTATCCAAAACAATTTTCGTAAGACCCCTTACGCAAGGGCTAAAGGTGTCGACCTCGACGGTGGTGCTGTTTCGCAGCATAGTCTGCAAGCACATCGTGGTTCTTCTGGGTGAACCTCGGTTGCCGGCCGGATTTCGCACCCTGAGGAAGAAATCCCCCATTCGCTTTAGCTTAATTGCGCGCGCGACGTCAGCGCGCGTTCAGGCGGGCGGTAAAAACTTCACCGGCTTGCGCCCAACTCTCGACGGCAGCACGGGCTGAAATGAATCGTTGGCGAGGCGCGCCGTTCATACGTGCGAAAATCGTGGCGGCCCGCCGGACTGACCGCAGTGTGACGTCTACCCGAATTTCCGATGCGTGCCTCGTCTCTTCTCCCCGCTGCAATGGCCATGGTTCCAATTACGCTGCTGCTCGCAGTCGCCGCTCGCAGCCAGCCGGTCGGCCCCGACGCGCGCGCGAACGAGGCGTTTCTTTTTACACCGCCGGGCTTCGCGGAGGAGGGAAAACCGCTCTGGGTGAGCGGGGCGAAAACCGGGCAGGTTCAGATCGTCGTGCATGATGCGGCGAACGGCCGGGTGACGCCCTGTCGCGTGAACGTCGTCGGCCCCGACGGCAATTATTATCAGCCGCCGGAAAACCGGCTGTCGCTTTACGCGTTGACCGGCTCCTTTCCGCAGCCGAACAGCAAGGGCAACCGCGCCGGAAAAGCGCCGTTCCGTTACCTCGGCCGGTTTTTTTACACGACGGGCGAGTCCACCGTGGCGGTGCCTCCGGGCACGGTGCGGGTCGAAGTGTGGAAGGGCTTCGAATATCGGCCGGAAACCGTCAGCATCCAAATCGCCGCTGGCGCCACGCGGCGCGTCGAGGTCAGTCTCATGCGGACCGCGCCCATGGATGAACGGGGTTACTACGCGGGCGATTCGCACCTGCATCTGCCCCGACTGACGGACGAGGACGACCAGATCGCTTTCGATTTGATCGAGGCGGAGGATTTTCGCTATGGCTTCCTCCTCGCCTACAACGAGCCGGCGAACCGTTACGAGG
>CAMDOF010000083.1 GCA_945903465.1 Opitutus sp. GAS368 | reverse complement strand
TGTTTCTTAGCAAGGTGGGTGGTGGGGGAGCGAAGCACGCCTTCGTGACCACCATCGGCGACAGGAGTGTCGCCGGTCCGTCGGATGGGCGACACTCTTGTCGCCCCTGCTGCATGGGAGCCCACCCACCAAAACAAGTTTTGGCCCCGACCGGAAGAAACAGCTTTCGAGGCCCACCAACGACTTACAGTGGCTGTTTCTTAGCAAGGTGGGTGGTGGGGGAGCGAAGCACGCCTTCGTGGCCACCATCGGCGACAGGAGTGTCGCCGGTCCGTCGGATGGGCGACACTCTTGTCGCCCCTGCTGCATGGGAGCCTACCCACCAAAACAAGTTTTAGCCCCGACCGGAAGAAACAGCTTTATTTCCCCACCAACGACTTACAGAAGCTGTTTTTTAGCAGCGGGCTATGCGAATCCGCACCTCTCGGCCGTTGGGGCGTGGTAATGTTTATTTTAAAAACGCCCGTTGACGCCAAAGCTGATCGTTGTGCCATTGATGACGGTGGTCTGCATCTGATCGGGAATACCGCGGTAAAAAGCTTGGGGCGCGTTGAACAAGTTAGAAACATCGACGGTGAAGGTGAGCGAGGGCCGGTATTGATAGGCGACGCCGGCGTTGATGGTGGCATATTTAAAACGGTAAATATTTCGTCCGAGACTGGCGGCGGTGTAACTGGTGAGATAGTCGCTGGTGAAATTATAAAGGACGCGCGTGCTGAATCCGCGGTAGCGCCACGAGAGGTTGAGGTTGCCGGTGCGGGGAATGAAGCCGGCGACCTGGCTGGTGCTCAGGTTGGTGCTCCCGCCAAAATTGCCGTGGGTGGTGATGACTGTATAATTTGCCGAGCCGCTGAGCCCCTTGAGCAGACCGGGAAGAAAAGTGAACTGCTGCTGGTAAATGAATTCCCACCCCTGGACGTAGGCCGTCCCGGCGTTGCTGGTCGTCAATCTTGTGAAGCCGGGGTACTCGCCATTGTAACCGTTGGTGGTGCCGGTCGCGATCGTGCCGGAGGCGATGCCGGTCACGATATAATCCTTAATGGTTTTTTGAAACCACCCGGTGGAGAAATTACCGACGGGCTCGAAGTAATACTCGAGGGTCGCGTCCCAATTACTGGCGGTTTGTGGCAGGAGGGTGGGGTTGTTGACCGTGAGCGTCTGGTTGGCTTCGTTGACGGTTTCGTTGGGTAGGGCGTTGGTCAGCGTGGGGCGACCGAAGCCGGTGGACCAACTGAGGCGCGCCTTCAAGTCGGCGTTGATATCGTGGGAGAGATGGACGCTGGGAAACGCCTTGGCGTAATCTCCACTGATTTCGCGCAGGGTACCGGCGTAGTCGCGCTGCGCTGAGCCGACGGGATCGGCGGTCTGCTGTGCCGTGGTGCTACCGGTGCGCGCTCGCACCCAGCCCCAGCTGGCCGTGGCGGTCTTCTCCGCGCGCAACCCCGCCAAAAAACCGGTGCGGCCGACCTTGCCCTGCACCATGCCGTAGCCGGCGGTGATGGTCTCGGTGACCGCGCGGTTGCCGGTGTATTGAGTTTGCTCGTGAAAATAGGCATCTTCCTTCCAAAGTGCGGGGCTGAGTGGTTGGCGTGATTGGGTGAGCTGCATATTCTCCCACGTCGGCAGGCGCCGACCGGTTTTGAGGTAATCGAACGTGACGATCGATGGGTCGGCGGGCAGTCCGGTGGTGCCGACGTAATTCCAGCGATAAGCGATGTTGGCCGCGGAAGCGTAATGTTCACGCCAAAGGACGCCGGCTTTTAAGGAGAGGGGAAAGCGGGTGGGAAGAGCGTAACGGGCATTCGCGCGAACCTCCTTCATCTGGTCGTCGTTTTGCTGGTTATTATTTGTATAGGTGGTGGCGCGGTAGTTGGCGGGGTTGGTGAAATCGGCGCCCTCGGTTTGGGTGAAGCGCGGGTAGAGATCCGACTGGGTTCGATCGAGGATCCAGCCGATGTTGGCGATGCGGTTTACCATGATGCCGCCGCGGCCGCCGCCGCCGCCGTTGATATTGGTCTGCGTGTACACGGCATTATAATCGACCTGCAGCGGACCAAAAACGTGTTCAGCGCCCAGGTCTAATCGGCGCATACGACTGAAGAAGTTGCCGGGGCCAGTCTCCGTGATATCAATCGTGGAAGCTGTGCTGGCGCGCACCTTTGTGATGCGATCGGTGTAATCGGGTAGAATGCCCGCGGTGCCGGTGGTCCCGACGGTTTGGTTGGTGTAGGCGCGGGTCTCGTACTGCCGGCGAAAGGTCTCGATGGCATCATTGACGACGACGTTGAGGGAGAGCTTGGTGTTGGCGGAAAGGCGATAATCGGTCTTGAGGTTCACGCTGCGCTGCTTGCGGTTGTTGTAATTATCCCACGTACGGTAGTCCCAGACGTACGCTGGCTGACTGGTGGTATTTTGGAAATCGCGAATGGTGCGGAAGCCACCGACGGCATTTTCGCTGTAAAAAAGATTAAGGGAAACGCCAAGGTTACGCTCGCCGCCGAGGACGTTGAAGACCTCCTGCCAAGCGAGATTGAAGATTGGGTGCAGGCGGTGCGCGGCGCGCAAAGGCACCTGCTGGGTGAAGGGTGGCGCCCAGCGCGCACCGGCGCTATAACTCACGCGACGTTTTTCCTTCATGCTCAGCGGGGTGCGGCTTTTTAAATTGATGGTGCCGCCGAGGGAGTCCGCGCCTTGGTCGGGGCGCTGACCCTTGGTCAACTCCATCTGATCAAACATCGTGCCCGTAAGGTTATTAATATTGGTGCTGCGACCGAGCCCGCCTTGGCTGGTCAGCGGCGTCCCGTCGAGGGTAATGCTGTTTAAGCCAGGTCCGATCCCGCGAATGGTGAAGCCGTCGACCGTATTTTCGTCGCTGAGCATACCGACAACCCCGGGTAGGCGGAGGGCGACCTCACCGGCATTCATGTTGGGCAAATTTCCGTAGGAATCCATCGCCACGATATTTTTAACATTATCGGCGTTGCGCTGGGCGGTGATCGCAGCGGCGCCGCCCTCGCGTTCACCGGTGACTTTGAAGGCATCAAGTTGATAGATGCGCGCGGTGAGATCGAAGTTGCGGACGGCGCGCTCGCCGGTGGCGATGACGAGGGACGCGCGGGCGGTATCGAGGCCGACGTAAGCGGCGACGATCTCGTGCGTACCGGCAGGCAACCCGAGCAAGGTGAAGCGACCGGTGTTATCGGTGAGCGTGGCCAAGCCGAGGGCGGGCACCTCGACCCGGGCGCCCTCCAGAAAGTTGCCGGTGGCGCTATTGCTTACGCTACCAGTGACGGCACTGCTCGAACTGGCATCGGCAGCGCGGGTGAAGAGGGGCAGCGTGGCGGCAAGGAGAAAAGTCGAGGCGAAGCGGGCAAACCGGGTGCATTTCCGGAGGAGTGAGGGCGAGAGTTGGGCGGCGTAGGTTTTCATGTAAAAGCGCAAGGGCCCATGGATTCTTGGGGCTCGTATGAAAATTTGCACGACGGATTTTTTCACCGACCGGATTTTTACACGGAGCGGCTCAGCGGGTGGAACGTACGTCCCGCGCGCTTTCTGTTGTCAGCACAAAACTAACCGAGCGCGGAGCGCACCGTCCAACCTTTCGTGCCACAGGTTCCCGTTTAAAAATCCGCCGCAGGAGATTGGTTAGGCTAAAGGTTTTGCGTCGAGGTTCTGCGTCAAACGGGTAAGTTTGGGTCTGAGGCGGACGGCCGCCGCTTCGTGCCACGATTGAAAATTGGGGGGCGACCCGGGCTCAAGAGTTAAATCCCGCACAAGAGTTAAATCCCGATCCACGTTTAAAAGTGATCGCAAGGCCGTCGTCGAAAGGAGGAGCGTTCGGGGAACCGAGGCGGCCCCGCGGTGCGCGCTCGGCGCTAAGAAAACGGGTCGGGCGTCGCGGGACGTCGCGGGCCGGAGCGCGAGCGCTCGCGAAGCGTGGCCCGTCGAGTAGGCCCGTCGAGTCGTGGCCCGTCGAGTAGGGGCTTGACAGGGGCGGCGCCGTTCGGTGATGTCGTCTTTTTTCTAATTAGCGTCGCTTCGTAAAACATCTGCTATGGCTCTCAAAATCCGTCTTACTAAAGTTGGTTCGGTTCACCAGCCGCTCTATCGTGTGGTCGTCGCCGAGGCGCGTTCGCGTCGCGATGGTGCCGCGGTTGAAACTATCGGGACCTATCGTCCAGGCGATAAAGGGAGCCCCATTAATCTCAAAATGGATCGCGTGGAATACTGGCTGAGCAAAGGCGCTCTCCCGACCAACACGATGCATTCGATGATCAAGAAGGCTCGGCGTTCTGCCGCGGCCAAAGCGGAGACGCCCGCGGCCAGCTGATATCAGGTCATTACCTCTCTTTCCGATCGTCCGAGCCTCAAGGTTCGGGCGATTTTTTGTTTTAATAGCCTGCTAGCTCATCCTCGTGGCTCTTACCATCGACCTCCTCACGCTCTTCCCGCGGATGATCGACGGTTTTCTGTTGGAGAGTATCCTTGGCAAGGGCATCGCGTCCGGGCTCCTCGCGGTGAAAGTCCATGATCTGCGCTCGTGGTGCACCGACAAACATCGCACGGCCGATGACCGGCCTTTTGGGGGGGGCGCCGGTATGGTCCTCAAGCCAGAACCCGTGTTTGCTGCGATCGAGGCATTGCAGACCCCCGGTTGCCGCCGGATTTATCTCACCCCCGATGGTCGCCCGTTGTCGCCGATCATCGCTAAAGATTTGGCTCGTCAATCTCACCTCATTTTTCTGAGCGGCCATTACGAAGGGATCGATCAGCGGATTCGAGATGGCATGATTGATCAGGAAATTTCCATAGGGGATTACGTCCTCACCAACGGGACTTTGGCGGCCGCCGTGGTCATCGACGCGCTCGCCCGTTTTATTCCTGGCGTACTTGGGGAGGAAAAGTCATTGACGCACGAATCCTTCACTAGCAAGTTGCTCGACTTTCCTCAATACACGCGTCCCGCCGAATTTCGAGGCATGTCAGTTCCCGAGGTTCTTCTCTCGGGAAACCATGCTGAAATCGAAAAATGGCGAGATGCGCGCCAGTTGGAAAAAACCACTGCCGTTCGTCCGGATTTACTCAAATAAACCACTGCCATGAACCCGATCATTAAAGAAATCACCGCTTTTCAGGTGAAGAAAGACATCACGCCGTTCAAAGTCGGCGACGGTGTGCGCGTGCACACCAAGGTGCGCGAAGGCGACAAGGAACGCGTCCAAGAGTACGCGGGTATCGTCATTGCGCGGAAGGGCCAAGGCATTCATGAGACTTTCACGGTGCGTCGTCTCAGTTACGGCGAGGGGGTCGAGCGCGTGTTCCCAGTCAACTCTCCGAATATCGAAAAGGTCGAGGTCGAACGCGAGTCCGAGGCCATGAAGGCTCGCCTTTACTATCTCCGCCGCCGGACGGGCAAGGCCGCCGTGGCCGTTAAGGAGCGCGACCGCGCCGCTGAGGTGCATGCGCGCCGTTTGGCCGAGAAGACCGCTCGCGCCGCGGCGGCTAAGGCTGCCGTCGAGGCCGCCGCGCCCACGCCGGCGCCCGCGCCGGCGCCCGCGCCCGCGCCCGAGGCCCCGGCCACGCCGGCCAGCTGAGTTGCCCTGAGGTTTTAGCCTTTGCAAGGCGGGTCGCCCGATGGCGGCTCGCCTTTGTTTTGTCCCAGTGCCGGACCCATTCGACCGTGGGATAACGTCCCCGTCTCGGCTCGTCCGGATAACGTAATCGTGTACGTTTGGCCAGTTCGGGCTTCCCCGTGTTGGGCCGCCCCGCTAATTTTTAGCCAATTTTCTTCTATGATTTTGCAAACACTTCTCCTTGCGAAAGCAGCCAACCAGGCCCGCGGCCTTGCCATCGACGCGGTCCATGCGTGTGCCTCTGGCCATCTGGGGTTGCCGCTGGGCGCGGCTGAGATCGGGGCGGTGCTCTTTGGGCATGCGCTTACCCTCAACCCGGAGCGGCCTCGTTGGATCAATCGCGATCGCTTCATTCTCTCGGCCGGTCACGGCTCGATGTTTTTGTACAGCTGGCTGCACTTGAGCGGCTTTGACGTGCCGATCGAGCAGGTTAAAAAATTCCGCGCCCTTCACAGCACGACGCCCGGTCATCCCGAGTATCGGGAGACCCCGGGCGTCGAATGCACCACCGGTCCGCTCGGGCAAGGAGTGGGCAATGCCGTGGGTATGGCCCTGGCCGGCCAGATGACCGCCGCCCGCTTCAATACCCCTGAGTATCCAATTTTCAACTACCATGTGGTCTGTCTCGCCGGCGACGGTTGCATGCAGGAGGGCGTGGCGATGGAGGCGGCCGCTTTTGCCGGGCACCAGCGACTCGACAATCTAATCCTGATTTACGATGCCAACGAGGTCACGCTCGATGCGATGGCGGATAAAACTCAGAGCGAAAATGTCGCCCAGCGTTTTAAGGCGATTGGCTGGGAGACCCAAGCGGTTGCCGGTCACGATATGGCAGCTTTTCTGAAAGCCTTTAACCGCGCGAAGAATAGCCAGAGCGGGCAGCCGCAGCTCATCATTGCGAAAACCACGATCGGCCAAGGCATCCCCGAGGTCGCGGGCACCGCCAAAGGTCACGGCGAGGGCGGGGCTAAGTTCTCCGCCACAGCCCGCGCCGGTCTGGGGCTTCCCGACGATCAAGCTTTCTTCGTCAGCGAGGACGTTCGTGCCTATTTTACTGCCCATAAACAACGCCAGATCCGCGCGTGTAACCAATGGTCGAAGCGCTATCGCGCCTGGCGCGAGGCCAACCCTGAAAAAGCCGCCCTACTCGACTCGGCGGCTCCTGAGCGCACGCCCAGTGCCGCCGCCCTGCTCGAAAAAATTCCCGTTTTTGCGTCCGATTCAAAATTGGCGACGCGCGCCGCCGGGCGCGATGCCCTTCAGCCTCTGGCTGCAACCTTGCCGCTCTTGATCGGTGGCAGCGCGGATCTTTACGGTTCGACCCTTAACTACCTCGCCGCCGATCGCGATTTCGAGCCTGCCAACCGCGCGGGCCGCAATATTCGCTTCGGCATTCGCGAGCACGCGATGGCCGCGATCGCCAATGGCGTCGCCTATGACGGTATTTTCCGCCCGAGCATCGCGACTTTCCTCGTGTTCGCCGATTATTCGCGGCCCGCGATGCGGATCGCGGCACTCTCAAAGCTACCGGTCATTTATATTTATACCCACGATTCTGTCGGCGTCGGGGAAGACGGCCCGACTCACCAGCCGGTCGAAACAATTTCCGGTCTCCGCGTCATTCCCAATCTCGATGTCATCCGTCCCGCCGATCCTGAGGAAACGGCCGCTGCGTTGGTTGCGGCCCTCGCTCGCGTTGATGGCCCGACCTTGCTCGCGCTGACTCGACAGGTGGTGCCGAACTTGAACGAGATCCCCGTCCAAACTCGCCGCGAGGGGGTGCTGGCGGGGGGCTATGTGGCCGTCAAAGAAACGGTGGCGCTTTCCCGTATCTTGATCGCGACCGGCAGCGAGTTGGCTCTCGCCATGGCCGCCGCGAAGATCCTCGGGCCTGGCGTGCGCGTCGTTTCCATGCCGTCGACCCAGCGGTTTGACCGGCAGTCCGCCCTCTATCGCGAGAGCGTGCTCCCCGCTTCCTGCCGGCTGCGGGTGGCCGTTGAGGCCGGGGTTACCGCGCTCTGGTATAAATATGTTGGGCTCGATGGTAAGGTGGTTGGCATCGATCGATTCGGCCTGAGCGCACCCGCGCCGACGGTCTTCAAAGAATTGGGCGTCACGGTGGACGCGATCGTCGCGGCGGCCCAGTCCATCTGAGCAACGCAGCCGGGCCGGCGCCACTTCGCCGGTCCGCCGGGGAGCGATCTGGCGCGAGCGCGCCTCGCCTGGCGCAAGCGCGCCTCGCTTGGCGTCAGCGCGCCCCGCTTGGCGCGAGCGCGGCCCGCGCAACGGTTTCCGGCTATCCTCCGCTGCGCATTAGCCGGCATTTTTCAGCTTATGCGGGCTGTTCGTTGAGTTAATCATTTGCCTCGGTACTTGCGCTTATGGTTAGGCTCCTAATGATTTTGGTTCAACGTGTGCCATGCCCTTGCTCCTGCTCAAAGATATTCCCAAGTACGAATGCCTGTTAGAGGCATCTTTGGAAGTTCCTGAGCTCGACCCGTCGGCCACCGAAGTATTCTTAAACCTGTTGCGCGCGGGTGATCAGGCGTTTCGTTTGGTTGATGTTCATTTGGTGGATCATGGGATTTCTCAGGGCCGTTTTGGGGTGCTGATGGCCTTGTGGGCCAATCGCCGGAGCTCCGCCTCCCTGCGCCCAGCCGAAATCGCCGCGCGCACGGGTGTCACCCGGGCCACCGTATCGGGTTTGGTTGATACGTTGGAGCGGGCTGGGTTAGTCGCGCGTCTCCCCGACCAAGCGGATCGCCGGATGCTCTCGGTTTGCCTCACGCCGAAGGGCCGGCAGCGGCTCCGGCAGGTCTTGCCCGAGCACTTTAGGCGGATGGCTTGGCTCATGCAGCCGCTCTCGGAGAGGGATCGTCGCACCTTCGTTCGGCTTTTTTCCAAGGTGTTGGCGCGCGCGGCGACTCTGCGCCCATCTAAACTCCGGCGACCTCGGACCCGCGCGGCGACGGGGCGCGCCTTTACGGGCTAACTTCATTTTTAAATCAACCCTCGCTTTTTCATGTCTAAGAAAGTCTTCATCTACGCTTCCGCGGTCCTCTTTTTGATCTTGGTTATTTTCGCTCTCGGGCGAACCAAACTGCTGCAATTTTCTGCGATGGGCGCGGCGGCGGCGACCATGGTTCTCCCGCCGGAGACCGTGACGGCCGCTCAGGTCAAAGCTGAGGTTTGGGAAAATACGTTGGTGGCGACGGGCTCGCTGGCGGCCGTCCAAGGGGTCACGGTCGGAGCCGAAGTACCCGGTAAAATCGTGAAGATCGCGTTTGCCGCGGGTGCGACCGTCTCGGCTGGCGAATTACTCGTCCAGCTCGATATCTCGAGTGAAGTGGCGCAACTCCGCGCGTTGGACGCGGGCGCCGATCTCGCCAAGCTCAACCTCGAGCGTGCCCAGGCGTTACGCTTGAAAAATTCCAACGCCGCTTCCGATCTGGATCTCGCCGAAGCCCAGGCCAAGCAGGCCGTGGCAGTCGCGGATGGCCTGCGGGCGACCATTGCCAAGAAAACCATCCGCGCCCCATTTGCCGGCCGCCTCGGACTCCGTCTCGTCAACTTGGGCCAAATCCTGCGCGAGGGCGATCCCATTGCCACATTACAGACGCTCGATCCGATCTATGTTAACTTTTCCCTCCCGCAACAGCGGCTCGGCGCCATCTCCGTCGGCGCCACCGTGCGCGTGACGAGCAATCCCCTCACCGACGAAGTCGTGGTCGGAAAAATCACCGCCATCGCGCCTGAAGTCGATGCAGCCACCCGCAACGTGCGAGTCCAAGCGACTCTCGCCAACGCCTCGGAAATGTTCCGGCCGGGAATGTTTGCCACGGTCACCATCGTACTGCCCGATGCCGGTCAATACTTGGTTTTGCCGGCCACCGCGCTCCTTTACGCACCGTACGGGGATTCCGTTTTCGTGGTCGATGAGAAGAAGGACGGGACGAGCGGGCTCATGCAAAAAATCATCCGCCAGCAATTCGTCCGCGTGGGGCCCGCGCGCGGTGATTTCGTCACCATTCAGTCTGGACTTAAGGCGGGCGAGACCGTCGTCACCACGGGCGCGTTCAAGCTGCGGCCCGGCCTCCTTGTCGTCATTGATAATAAGCTGGCCCCAGACGCGAAGCTCGCGCCCAAGCCCGACAACTCCTGACGCGTCGCGCCCACTTGCCCTGACCGCGATCTGCGCCGTTGTCCTCCATGAAATCCTCTTTTACTGACTTATTTATCAAGCGACCTGTTCTGGCGATTGTCGTCAACGTCGTGATCATCATCGCCGGTCTGCAGGCGTGGCGCTCCCTCAATGTCCGCCAATACCCGCGGAGCGATAACGCCACCGTCAACGTCTCCACGGTATACGTCGGCGCGAGCGCCGAACTCGTGCGCGGCTTTGTCACGACGCCTCTGGAGCGGGTGATTGCGGCCGCGGATGGAATTGATTATGTCGAGTCGAAGAGCTTGCAGGGATTTTCGCTGATCAGTGCGCGGCTCAAGTTGAATTACGAACCCACCAAGGCGCTCGCCGAGATCAGCGCCAAGGTGAACCAAGTTCGCCAAGACCTGCCACCCGAATCCGAGATCCCTTCGATCAGCGTGGTCTCCGCCGACTCCCAGTTTGCCTCCGCTTATCTGAGTTTCGCCTCCGATATTCTTACGCAGAGCGAGATCACGGACTACTTGGTTCGCGTCGTCCAGCCGCGCCTGTCCGCGGTGCCTGGGGTGCAGCGCGCGGATATTCTCGGGGCCCGCACGTTTGCCATGCGGATCTGGCTGAAGCCTGAGCGCATGGCCGCGTTCAATATCAGCCCATCGCAGATTCGCGCGGCGCTCGCGTCCAATAATTATCTGGCAGCGGTCGGCGCCACCAAGGGCTCCTTTGTTCAGGTCAACCTCACGGCCAACACGGACCTGCATTCCGCCGAGGAATTTAAGCGGCTCGTCATTCGCCAACAAAACGACACAACCGTCCGCCTCGAGGATATCGCCGACGTTGTGCTGGGTTCCGAGGACTACGACACGCAGGTGCGTTATTCAGGACAGACGGCGGTCTTTATGGGGATCTTTCCCTTGCCGCAGGCCAATACGGTCGATGTCGTCAAGCGCGCCCGCGCGGAGCTCGCCGCGATCCAAAAGGATTTGCCCAACGGGCTCGTGGCCCGAGTCGGTTACGACGCCTCTGCATACATCAGTAACGCCCTTCGCGAGGTCACCGCTACCTTGATCGACACTCTGTTGATTGTCGTGGTGGTCATCTTTCTCTTCCTCGGCTCTTTCCGCTCCGTCATTGTACCCATTTTGGCGATACCGGTCTCCCTGATCGGGGGCGTTTTTCTCATGCAGATTTTTGGCTTCACCATCAATTTGCTAACGTTGCTGGCGATCGTGCTTTCGGTCGGGTTGGTGGTGGATGATGCGATTGTCGTGGTGGAAAATGTCGAGCGCCACCTGCGCAAGGGCCTGACACCCCACGAGGCCGCCGTGCTGGGAGCGCGCGAGCTGGTCGGGCCGGTGATTGCGATGACGTTGACGCTGGCCGCCGTCTATGCGCCGATCGGTTTTCAAGGAGGCCTCACGGGCGCTTTGTTTCGGGAATTTGCTTTGACGTTGGCGGGCGCGGTGACGATTTCCGGCGTGGTGGCGCTCACGTTGTCGCCGATGATGTCCGCGAAACTCTTGCGGAGCGTGCACGGTGAGGAACGCGGCTTTAGCGGTTTTGTAAACCGGCGCTTCGACCGCTTTCGCACGGCTTATGGCCGGGTGCTGGACGGGACGCTGGCAAATCGTCCCGCAGTTTATCTGGTGTGGCTGGTGATCACAGCCATGACGCCGGTGATGTTCATGTTCTCGCCGGCTGAATTGGCACCGGCAGAGGATCAGGGCGTAATTTTCGGCATCCTGACAGGCTCGGCCAACGCGACGGCTGATCAGAAAGCCATCTCCGGCAAGGCGGTCGAGCAGGCTTTCCTCGGCATGAAGGAGATTGATTTCACCTTTCAACTGATGTTCGGCGGCGCTGCTGGTGCGATTTCGGGGGGCGATGGCTTCGGTGGTATGATCGTGAAGCCTTGGGCACAACGCTCCCGAACCGTCTTTGAGATGATGCCGGAGGTGCAGCAAAAGTTGGGTGCGGTGCCCGGGATGCAGGTCTTTGCCACCACGCCGTCGGCTCTTCCCGGCGGTAGCCAGTTCCCGGTTGAATTCGTCATCGCCTCAACGGCGGATTCCGATCGCTTGCTCGAATTTGCGGAAAAAATTAAGGCGCAGGCCATCCTCAGTGGGGTCTTCGCTTTCCCTCCGCTCATCGATCTCAAGGTCGATCAACCCCAAGCTGAAGTTGTGATCGACCGCGAGAAAGTCGCCACGCTCGGCTTGAATTTATCTCAAGTGGGAGCCGATCTTGGCTCCGCGATGGGTGGTAATTTTGTCAACCGCTTCAACATCGCTGGTCGGAGTTACAAGGTGATTCCTCAGCTCGCCCGTTCGGCGCGGCTCAACCCTGAGCAGCTGGGTGATCTCTATGTCACCGGTCCCAATAACCAACTCGTGCCTTTGAGCACGATCGCGACGATTAAAAACAAGACGGTGCCGCGCTCACTGAATCGGTTGCAGCAGCTCAACTCGGTAAAAATTTCCGGGGTAACGACGCGAACCTTGGACGAGGCGCTCAAAGTGCTGGAAGCGGCCGCCCGCGAAATTCTGCCGCCAGGTTGCGTCATCGATTATACCGGTGAGTCGCGGCAATTGCGGAACGAGGGTAATAAATTCCTGCCAGCCTTCAGCCTCGCCGTGATGCTCATCTTCCTCGTGCTCGCGGTGCAGTTTAACTCTTTTCGCGATCCCTTGGTGATTCTCGCTGGCTCGGTACCCTTGGCGATGTTTGGCGCACTCGTCTTTACGGTTCTAAAAATGCCGAACCCCAATATGCCATTCTGGACCAATGGCTGGACCACCACCATGAATATTTACGCGCAAGTCGGCTTGGTTACACTGGTTGGCCTGATTGCCAAGAACGGTATTTTGATTGTGGAGTGGGCCAATCATCTTCAGGCGGAAGGTCGCTCGAAAGTTGAGGCCGTGCGCGAGGCCACGCTGACGCGGCTCCGGCCGATTTTGATGACGTCAGTCGCCACCGTCGCTGGCCATTTCCCCCTCACGCTGGTCTCGGGCGCGGGTGCCTCCGCGCGTAATTCCATCGGCCTAGTCCTGGTGGGCGGTATGGCCATCGGCACGATTTTCACCCTGCTCATTTTACCGTCCCTTTATGTCCTGCTCGCCCGTGACCAGTCGCGGGTCCCGGCGACGCGTTCCGCCGATGTTTCGCTCCTGGCTAAAAATCTTGCCAAATAATCTTATGAGTTCTGCTCTTCGTTTTTTTTCGAACGCCGGCATTTGGTTAGGCTGGGGTTTCGTGGCGAGTTCTCTGGCGGGAGCGCCCATCGCTCCGGCCACCGTGCCGGATACCCTCGATCTCGCGACGGCGATCGGGTTTGCCCTGGATAACAATTACGCGATTCGCCAGGCGCGGGAACGGATTAAGCAGCAGGATGGCGTGGTCGTCGAAGTGGCCTCCCGGACCATTCCCACCGTGGCGGCGGGCGCTGCTTATCAGCTCAACGAACGCGAGATTTCCAGCGGGTTTCCGGCGAGCAATCAATTATGGCAAATCAATCTCACGGCCTCTCAGGCGCTCTATTCGGGCGGCGGGGTCGAGTCGGCGGTCAAGAGCTCCAAACTCGGGCGAGAGGCCGCCGTCCTCGATTTACAGGCGGTGATCAACGACGCGCTGTTTCAGGTGCGGACGGCCTTCTATAGTGTGCTGCTGGCGCGGGAGCAAATTAAGGTTCAAGAATCGAATCTGCAATTACTGGAGCAGCAGCTTAAAATGGCGAGCGATCGGTTCGAAGCCGGCACCGTTTCAAGCTTCGAAAAACTCCGCGCCGAGGTTGCGATCGCCAATGCGAAAGTCCCGTTGATCACCGCTCGGAATACCTACCGCCTCGCCATTGAAACTCTCCGGCAGGCCCTCGGATTTTCGGCGAACACACCCGAAACCAGCCGCAAGGTGCCGGACTTTCTCGGGTCATTGGAGTTTTCTCCCCAGAACTTTGATTTACAGGCCGCCTTTGATTCCGCCCGCGCCCAGCGACCCGATCTGGAACGGATTGCCAAACTCGCCGATGCCCGCGCCGAGGGAGTCACGACGGCCCGCGCCAATCTGTACCCTAATCTCTCGGCTTTCGGCGGTTGGACCCTGCGTAAAGGGCTCGGTAATAACTTCGCCGACTCGAACCATGGCTGGCAGATCGGCTTGCAATCCCAGTGGAATGTTTTTGATGCGCGCGCCACTCAGGGCCGCGTGGCGCAGGCGAAGTCCGCGTTAGAGCAGACGCGTTTGACCCTCGGCGAAGCGCGTCTGGCCGTCGACATTGAGGTGCGGCGGGCGCACTCGCAGTGGCAGCAGGCGACCGAGCTGGCGGACGCCTCCGCGCGCGTCGTTGAGCAGGCGACGGAGTCGGTGCGCTTGGCGAATGCGCGCTACTCGGCGGGCTCCAGCACGCAGCTCGAGGTGCTGTCGTCTCAAGTGGATTTGACCACTGCACGCACCAATCAGATTCAGGCTTACTACGCTTATAACGTGGCCGTGGCCGCGTTGCGCAAGGCGACCGGCTTGACGGATGAGTTCGTTAAAAAATGAGCCGTTAAATCAAGGGGTACGACGAAATTTCGCTCCGCCGCTTGTTGCTGGATACTTCGTCTGAGCACCCGCTCTTTAGAGAAATTCCCCTGCTTTTAGCCCGCCATCGATGAGACCCCTCCGGCTTTGTCTGATCGGATTTTTTGTCGTCGCGGCCCCGTTAGGATTCATGCTGGCGATCGTGCTGACCCCGTCCTTTCAGACTTGGGCGGTGCGGCGCTTTCTGGAAGCTCGGCCGGATTGGCACACCTCGGTCGGTTCCGTCGCGGCTTCTTTCGGCTCGGTCCGCCTCACTCAGCTGCGGTACACGCCGCCGGGTCTGGTCTTGGACGTCCCTGCTATCGAAGTGACCGTGCCGCTGCTTCGTTTATGGCGCGATGAGCAGTTGTCTTTATCGCGAGTCGTGGCTTCCGGGTGGACGTTGTCCCTTGCGACGCTCGCGCCCGTTTTCGATCCGGGGCAAGGACCCGCGGTCACGGCTTCGTCCGGCCCCGCTGTCGTGGGGAGCGTTTCCGCGCGTGCACACTCGGGCGCGCGGCCGCGGTCTGGGCCGGCGGCACTCGCGGGATTTACTGGTCTGCTCGGCCCGATAGCTTTCCCTCTCGACGTCTCCTTGGATCACGGGGAATTCGTCGGCGAGTGTGTGCTGCCGGCGTCGTTCGGGCGCGTTAATATCGCGGTATCGGGTGGCGACTTGGGCGTGGGCCGGGTCGGAACATTTGCGATCGTGCTCACCGCGGCGTTGGCTGATCCGGCGGTGGCTGGAGTGGATGTTCGCGGCACGGTGCAGGTGGCGATGGCGACGCCGCGCGCGATTTCGGAAGTCACGGCCCGACTTTCGACTGTCGCGACCGGTCCGCGCTTAGCTTCGGATCTCTCGTTAACCCTGACCGCGACGGCCGCGCGGGCGGGAGACGTTGAGAATTATGCGCTGGGCGTTGCGCGTCTCGAAGAATCGCGGTTGTCCGCGCAGGCCACGTTTAATTGCCGCGACCACACCATTGCTGGTCGTTGGAAAATCGCCACGGGCGATGCTGATTTTCAGGCGTTTTCACGAGGAGCGGTCTGGCCGAGTTTCGCGCTGCAGGGCGCGGGGGGCTTTTCCGGCGAGGCAACGTTCGACGGGGTGCGGGCTCAGGGGCGTTTAGAAGGGAAGGTGAATCGGCTGCAGGCTTTCGCACCCGCTTGGGCCGCGCTCGGTGAAGTTACCCTCGGGTTGGATTTCGCGCTGGCTGCACGACCCGGCACGATTGAGTTTGAACGGTTGGCCGCAACCGTCGCCGCCGGCTCTGCTCAAGTCCACGCGCGCGCCTTACAACCGGTGACTTTTTTCGCAGAGACGAGCCGATGGCTCGGGCGCGATTCTGCTCAGGATGCGCTGACGGGCTCGTTTCAAGAGCTGCCTTTGGCGTGGGCCAATTCATTTTTTCCGAGTGGCGCGTTGGCGAGTGGGAGCGCGCGGGGCGAATGGTCGGCGGCACTGCAAGCCGGCGGGGGTAAGCTACGCTCCTTGGGCCCGATTTTAATAAACAGCGTCGTGCTCGCTCGCGAGGGACATCCGCTGTGCCGTTCCGCCGAACTCGCTTTTAATCTGACGGGTGATTTGCAGCCGGAGGGGTGGCAAGTCGCCCTAAACGGCCTGACGTGGCACCATGCAGCCGAAGAAGTTCTCCGCTGCGATGCGCGCGTGGGGCAGCTGGCTGGCCCGGGTCAGCCGATCAAGGCAACCGGCCAGGGCACGGTGGCGTTGGCGCCGCTGTCGGACGAGCCGTTTGGGGCGGGCGCCCTCCGTCTAGCCGCGGGATTGGCCGCGGTTGACTTCGCGGCGAGCTTAGGCACGGGACAGGCGTGGCAAATGAATTATGCTCTCACCGAGCTTGCCGCCTCGATCGAGGGCGCGAAGCAACGTTTGCCTTCCTTGGCCGGCACCCTGCGGCTGGATTTTCTGGAGAACGGTTCGACAGAATTGAATTTCCCAGTGGGTATTGAATTCGCGGGGCGGCGGTCAGACCTGACGCTCGCCGGAACCTTGTCCCCGCCAAAAGATCATTTCCGGACCGTCGCGGCCGTTCTCAGCAGTTCGCAATTAGCACTCGCGGATCTTCAGCTGCTGGCCGCGGCGTTGTCGCCGTCATCGCCCAAAAATCCCCAAGTCAGTTCAAGCATGACCCCGCCATGGCACGGCTTGGAGGGGGCGGTACAGCTTCAGTTGAAAAAAATTATCGGTCCGGCGAGTACGGATATCTCGAACGTGACCGGTGTTTTGAAAATTGCCGCGGGCACGGTGCGGTTGGAAAATTTGCAGGCGGCTCTGGGCGATCAGGGCCGGGGGAATTTGACGGGGACCTTGAATTATGAGCCGAGCGCCGCGGCCCCCTACGTCCTGGCGGTCGAGGTGGCGGTGAAGGCTTTTGATGTGGGGCCGTTTTTTCGAGAAAATGGGGATAAGGCCCTCGCGACGATTGATGGTAAATTCGATGGTTCGAGCCGTTTTGTCGCTCGCGGGGCGGGGCTGTGGGCTTGGCCCGTGGGTATTATGGGCGAGTGCCAGCTAACCAGCCGCGGCGGGGTTTTCAGGGGCTTTCCTCTCGCGGGACCCAAGGCAACGGCGTATCCCCCCAAGCGTCCGGGTGCCTTCGGTGCCGCCGTCAGTGCCTTTGGTGGCCTCATCGGGACGAAGGACGCGACGGTACCTGCGAGCAAGGGGGAGGCCGTTGCTGAATTTTCTCAGGGCTTGGAGCGGATTGCGTACGACCAACTCAATGTTGTGCTGGCCCAGGGAACGGCGGTGACGACGTTGCAAGAATTCACGTTGATTTCACCGGAGATGCGGCTCTCCGGTCGCGGCACGCTCTCCCGCCAATCGGGTACGCCTTTTTTTGATGAGCCTCTCGCGATGGAATTCAAACTGAGGGTGCGTGGTCGCTCGGCCGAGCTCTTGAAATTTGCAGGCGTACTCGATTCAGAGCCGGATAAATACGGGTATCTGGCGGCGACGATTCCCCTGCGTATCTCCGGCAGTCTGGCCCGGCCGGATGCTACCGAGGTGGCTAGCCGACTGGCGGCGCTGGCCCTGGAGAAAAGCCGGGTGGGTGAAAAGGCGGTTGAGGTCTTCAACAAAGTTTTTGGAAAATAATCGCAGGCGGGTTCTTGCGAGCAGACCGCGGGTCGGCTGGCCGCACCCGGGCCGCTCGGTTCCGGCGCAAGGGGGCGCCAATGCGCCGTGGGGCCTCGCTCCCGAGTCGCTGCGAGCATCGTCCCCTCGCGGGCGCCCTTGGGGAAAAGTCCCGGCACCTTTAGGCGTTGAATATTCCTTCGACCGATTCGCCAGCGCCGCTCCGTCGCCTGCTCGTCGCCGCCCGACTGGCGCGAGTCGCCATCCTCCTACGTGGATCAAAATTCTAATCCAGCCGTCATGCGAAATTTACGGGGCTCCAGCAGGAGCACGCGCGTGTAGCCCGATTTGAAATTATTGTAGCGTAACGGCATCACGTTGGCTTCGTCCGGTAGATTGGTGACGTTGAGTTGAACGGTGAGACTCGGCCGAAACCGACCTGCGCTGATTTTTCACCGGTAGCCGGCGAAAGCATCCATCTTGAAATCTGCGGGCCCGTCATACGTCTCTCCAAAAATCCGGCTGCCGTTGGCCGTTCATCCCAGAGACGCACGGCCCGGCGCAGAGGGGCCTTGCCAGCGCAGCCCGCGGCCCAGAAAACCACCCTTGAATCTTCCTTCCGTGAAGGCATGGCGGGCGCTGAGATTACCTTTCAGGGGGCGCTCTCCGTGGCCAAAGTTGTAGAAATCCCGGATCGATGCCGCAACGCGTTGCAGGCTGGCGGCCTTTTGATCGATCGTGGAGCCGCTTGCCGCACTGAGGAGCCCGCCAGAACCCGCTACCCGGTGCCAAAATGCCAGCTCACGCTCGAACCAGCCCTCAAACTCCGGACTGATTTCCGAGCGGTCTGTTTGCGTGTAGGCCGCGTTGAGGATCGCCGTAAAACTCGGCGTGAGGTTAAACCACGCGGCGAGCTCGTAGCCTCAGTTCACAATGTGGAGGTGCCGGTCAGATTGGCTTCGTCGCCGATCAGGTGTTGTGTGGATTCCGCCGCGGTGAGCCGGTTGGCCGCAAGCAATGTATCCAAAATTCGCGTACCAGAAGCCACCAGATTGTTGTCGCCACTTTTCAGGCCGATCGCGAAGGTCCCGCCGCTGGATTTCTTTGGGGAAGTTTGAAAGGCCGTTGCCCGCAGCGAGACTTTGCCGTCAAACCCGTTCAACCTGAATCCGTAGTCGTCGCTCAGTCCGTCGAAGGGGGCGGTAGTTTTTCATCGGGAAGTACCCGCGCGTTCAGCGGGGGCTGCGCGTTGTTGTTCGCGTGATTATAAAAGACAGAAAATAATTTGCTGACATGCAGGACCCCGCCAAGCGTGCCGGCGACTGGGTGGCGGCGGGTCTGGTCGACGACTTCCTTGGTGAACTTGACGGTATTTTGGATGGCGCGGCCGGCTTGGACGTCGGGGTCGCTCGCGGAGAGTCGCGTGTCGCCGTGCTGATCGAAGATAATGCGATCGCGGCGCAGTCCGGCCGTCACCACGAAGCGCGCGTCGAGGAAAGCGCTTTGGGTTGCCGCCGGTCGGGTGTCGACGGTCCGTCCGATAAAGCCGCCGGCGACACTCGAGTTGATAAACGTGTTGTGATAGGTTTTGCCGTCCCGCCCGACCGTGAAATCATCGGTGCCTTTGCCCACAAAATAAGTATCGAGATTGCCGGGTATCACGTGTCGCCGGCGGAACACGTCGTTCGCGGCATTTTCCGGGAGCGCGGCGTTGCCGATCGGGATGCCGTTGGCATCGACGAGAATCTCCACCCCAGGATAGCGGAAAGCGCGCAACTTTCCATGCTCGGTCATGCCGGCCGGTTGATGTTTTCCCCACGGCCCGAAATGGAGCGTCCCGACCAGGGCACCGCGCGCGACGTCGTAACCCGTCTGTCCGCGATCGACCACCCAGCGACTTTCCAGATAGCGCGCGCGTGCGGAGGCGTTGGCGATGCGGGTAGCGCCACCGTTCGGGTTGGGAATTACCGCGTTTGGATCCCCCGTGAGCAGCACGGAATTGTTGACCGGAGCTTTCACCCACTGCTGCGAGCGTTCGCGATTAGAGGCGATTTCGAGCGTGAGGGTAGGGGCGATCCGGGGCTCGCCGCTCGCGAATACGCGGTCAAAATTCGTATCGCGGCCGGCGCCCGGACCGTACGTGCTGCAGCGACAGGGCAGCTGCGCCGCGGTCTACCATCGATAGACCCGCGCGGGCGTCGGCCGGAAGATTGAGGTCGTCCTAGGAGCTTTCGGGTATCCGAAAATTGGCGACATTTTTAGTTGTTAAGACGAACGGGGTGGCGTCATTTCCAGAGGTCACGTAGATGTTGCCAACGGCCGTGTTGCGATTGATACCCAGAGGGCGACTGGCCGTCGTCCACGCGGCGTCATTTTGGGTGTTCGACCCCGTGGCCTGCCCCAGCGCGGGCGCGTCGAAGGCCTTCAGCGGCCGCGTGACATGCGCCTTCATCCGGCCGTTCTCGTAGTTAACGATCACGCTGGTGTTTTTCCAGGGTGTCACGCGGAGCGACAGCGCTCCCCGGCTGCTATCGTTGTAGTCCCACCGCCGCCAACCGCCGGAATTTTGCAGGAGGCCGTTTAGCCGCAGCGCAACTTTCCTCGGGAGGAGGATCTGATTGTGGTCGATCTCAAATCGACGGTGCGATCATGCCCCCGCTTGCGTGCGCAACGCGGTGCGGTTTCGCCCGAAATGCCCTCGCTTTGTCATGATGTTCACCAGCCCACCCGGTGAGCCAAAGCCAAAAAGAATCGAATTCGGCCCACCGGAAAGTTCGAGTCTTTCCGTGCTAAACGTGTCAACCGCGATGCTCGTTTCAAAAAAATCAAGCGCGGTGCTCGCGGAGAGAACGCGGACCCGAATACGGGTGTCGCGGAGATCGCTGCCGCCAAGAAACGAAGTGCCCGCATCGGCCGAAGCGTCCAGCATGGCGATCTGCATGTTGGGTGCGTAACCGACCAGATCAGCGAGCGAAGTTGCGCCGAAGTCTGCCAGAAACTCCGGGGTGAAGACCGTCACCGCCGCGGCCATATCCTTCAGATTGGTGTTGAGCCGGCTGCCGAACAAGGAGGTGCCCGCCTAGTAGCCGACGTCTTGGGCGCTGGTGACTTCGAAGGGTGATAAGTCGGTCACGCTGCCCGTTGCATCCGGTCAGTTGCTTTTCGACGGTGGCGGCGGGGAACTTTTTTCGATGGTGGATTGGCCCTTTAACGGAGTGGCGGCGAGGGTCAGTGCGCTGATACGACGAATAAACCGGCGGAGATTTTGCATGGAAGTGGGGGCGCGGCGAATTCGGACCGTGCGCGGGCATTTGCCGTGTCCGCGTTTTGTGGCTAAATCTTAATAAGCGAAGCGAAAGGAACGTTCGAGGGCGGTCAACGCCACAACCGCGGGCCGGCCGCGGGGCTGCCGCGGTGCTGCCGCCCAGAGCCGCCGCTCCCGAGCGCAATCGTTTGCGCGTTCGATGCCGCGCCGGCGAAAAATCGGCTGCGCCGCGCTGAGGTGCGTCGTGGATTCACTCCGCTCGGCGCGGTCGGTCGCATCGTCGCCCAGATCGTCCGGGGCGGCGGGCGGGCGCCGAAAGATGGCGCCGAAAGATGTCGTCTTGATTTTCAGGGCGGACTTGCTCTTGTTCTCTTCTCGCAGCGGGTTCTTGGTTCTTTCCGTGCCAGGCCCCGCTTTTCCCGACCCCATGTCATCACGCTCATCGATTTTTTTTCTGACAGTTTCTGCGCTGCTCGGCGGTAGCGCCCGCGGCTTTGAGGCTTTAGACTTGGAATTTTTTGAAAAGAAAATCCGGCCGATTCTCGCCGCGCGCTGTTATGAGTGCCATTCCGACGAAAAGAAAATCAAGGCGGGGCTGCGGCTCGATACATCTGAAGGCTGGCTCCGGGGGGGGGATTCCGGGCCGGCGGTCATCCCGGGTAATGTGGCGATGAGCCCGTTAATCAAAGCGGTGCGTTACACGGGTTTGGATTTCGAGGCGATGCCACCGAAGTCGGCGCTGCCGCCGGGCGAAGTCGCTCTGTTGGAGGAATGGGTCAAACGCGGCGCCCCCGCGCCCGCCGAGCTTGGGGCGGGTTCTCTGGCGGCCGCGCCGACCGGGGCCGCCCGCCCGCGGCAAGTCGGGCTTTCCCTCGAGGCTGGCCGGAAGTTTTGGTCCTTCGTCGCACCCGTCAGCCCGCCCGTCCCAGTGTTTACGCCAGCGTCCGCCGTCTTAGGTAGCGCGGCCACCGTTGCCGTCTCCGTTTGGCCCCGCTCGCCTATTGACCGCTTCATCGCTGCGCGTTGGATCCCGCTCGGTCTCCAAGCCGCGCCTGACGCGGAACGTTCGGCGTTGTTGCGGCGAGCCACCTTTGATCTGACGGGCTTGCCACCCACGTTGGCGGCGCTCGATGCGTTTCTCGCTGACCCCCGACCGACGCCTCTCGCGTTTACCGACATCGTTGATGGCTTGCTCGCGTCGCCGCATTTTGGTGAGCGCTGGGGGCGTCATTGGCTGGATGTGGCGCGTTTCGCGGAATCGAGTGGTGGCGGCCGCACGCTCATGTTCAAGGATGCTTGGCGCTATCGCGATTACATCATTACAGCGTTCAACCGGGATATGCCTTTTGATCAATTTATCCGGGAGCAACTCGCCGGCGATCTCCTGCCCGCGGCGACGCCCGCAGATCGCCAGCGGCAACTTGTGGCGACGGCATTTCTCACCCTCGGGCCCACGAATTACGAGGAGCAGAATAAGGACGCACTGCGGATGGATATTGTGGACGAGCAGATCGATACCATCGGCAAAGGTCTCTTGGGCATGACGATTGGCTGCGCCCGCTGTCACGATCACAAATTCGATCCAATCCCGACCCGTGACTATTACGCACTCGCGGGAATTTTACGCAGCACCCATACCCTGCATAATTACACCGATAACGTCGCGCGTTGGGTCGAATGGGATCTTCCCGTCGATGGCCCGGGGCAGGCCGCGCTCGTGTCTTATGAGGCGCAGGTTGCCGTGCTCGAGTCGCGTCTCGCGAAATTACGCGTCGCCGCGAAGGGTTCGCCGGGAGCCAAGGATGCCGCGACCGAAGCCCTCGCGGGTCTGGTGATCGACGACCCCCAGGCGAAGATCGTGGGCGGATGGAGAAACTCCCAGACGGTCGCCGGTTTTATCGGCTCTGGCTATCTCACCGATGACAATGAAAACAAGGGCCAGAAGACCGTGACATTTACGCCCACGATTGTTCAGTCAGGGCGGTATGAAGTCCGCTTGGCCTACACCGCGCAGGCCAATCGCGCGTCCAATGTTCCGGTCACGATCCTGCATGCCGATGGCGAACACAGCTTGGTGGTGAACGAGCGGCAAGCGCCGCCGGTCGCCGGCCACTTCGCGAGCCTCGGGACCTTTCGTTTTGAGAAAGAGGGCCAAGGTTACATACTGATCTCGACGGAGGGCACGGATGGCTACGTGATCGTGGACGGTCTGCAACTCGTCGCTGCCGAGGACCGAGCGGAGGTGCCCGCATCTTCTTTGGTCAAAGCCGGCACGGCTGAGAAAACAAAAACGGCGAACGAACTCAAACGTCTCGAGGCCGAGTTAAAAAGACTCACGGCGAGCGGCCCTAAGCGGCCGCAGACGATGGGCGTGCGCGAGGCGAAGGGTGAAATCGGCGACACGGAAATCCGCATTCGTGGTGTGGCCCGCAGCCTTGGGCCCAAAGTACCGCGCGGCTGGCTGCAGGTGGCGGGGAGCGCGAGCCCGGCTTTTTCGGAGAGCGAAAGTGGCCGCAGGGAGTTGGCCGACTGGATTGCGAGCGAGCAGCACCCACTGACTGCGCGGGTCTTCGTCAACCGCGCGTGGGCTTGGTTGCTGGGCGCCGGCTTGGTGCGCACCGTTGATAATTTTGGGACGACCGGCGAAGGGCCCTCGCACCCCGAGTTGCTCGACTATCTTGCGCGCCAATTCGTAGCGGACGGCTGGTCGGTCAAAAAAATGGTCCGCGCGATTGTGCTTTCGCGCACCTATCAACTTGGCTCGGCGAGCGCCCCAGAAGCGCGCGAGCTTGATCCCGATAATCGCTGGTTGGCCCGCGCCCATCGCCGGCGCCTTGAGGCGGAAGAGATCCGCGACGCGATCCTCTGGACCAGTGGCCAGTTGGATCTGGCGATGGGTGGGACGAATTTCGGCGGGGTGGGGGATACGCCACCCAGCAGCGAGTATGGTTATGTCTTCGCCGATATGCGCCGCAGCGTGTACACCCCGGCTTTTCGCAATCGGCGACTCGAACTTTTTGAGGTCTTTGACTTTGCCGATATCAACGCGTCCATCGGCCAACGGAGCGCGACGACGGTAGCGCCGCAGTCCCTTTTTCTGATGAATCACCCTTTTGTTATTACGCAGGCGGTGGCCGCAGCGCGCCAGACCCTCGCGCGGCCGGCCCGCGATGAGGCGGCTCGCGTGGACGACGCTTATCGACGCGCCCTTGGTCGCGGGCCGACGGCGAGTGAGCGTGCCTTGGCGTTGCGGTTTTTGGGCGTCGCCAAGCCAGCGGGGCTTGGGACGAGCGCCGCCGCCAGCGCCGAGCTGGATGAAGTGGCGCGCCTGAATGCGTGGACCGAGTTTCATCAGTCGCTCCTCGCGTGCATCGACTTCCGTTACCTCAATTGAAGTCGCGATCCCTCACTCACCGGGTGCGCTCTTTTTTTACTTTGAAATTCGCGGCTGCGGCCGCCTTGGCCTGATTTCACCGGCTGAGTCTCTCCGCTCGCAATTTTCTTTTTAACCGCCTTTCTTCGTCCAAGTTTTCCCCCCACCTCATGAATGCCACCCCTTCGTTCTCGCGCCGCCAAGCTCTCCAACAATTTGCGTGCGGCTTCGGGTACCTCGCATTTGCGAGCCTCGCCGCGCAGGCGGCGGCGAAGAGTCTGGCTAACCCGCTGGCCGCCCGCCCCGGCCACCGCCCCCCTCGTGCCAAGCGCGTCATCTTTCTGTTTATGGGCGGCGGGGTCAGCCATCTCGATAGCTTTGATTACAAGCCGACGCTCTACCAGCGCGATGGCCAGATGTTGGATTTCTTAGATCAACGGGCCATCGCGAAGACCGGCAGCGGCTCCACCCAGCGCGTGATGAAACCGATGTGGGACTTCAAGCAGCGCGGGCAATGCGGTCGCTGGGTCTCAGACTTGTTTCCGCATATGGCGGAACTCGCCGACGAGTATTGCGTGGTCCGCTCGATGCACACCGAGGGCGTCGCGCACGGTCCGGCGACGTTGTTTCTCCACACGGGGTCCACCAATTTGATTCGCCCTTCGATGGGCTCGTGGATCACGTATGGCCTCGGCTCGGAAAATGAAAATCTACCCGGGTTTGTCTCGCTCAGCCCTACTTTGGCGAATGGCGGTCCGCGCAATTATGGGAGCGCCTTCCTCCCCGCCGTGTATCAAGGCACCGCGATTGGCCGCTCCGGCCAGCGCGCCGCCGAGGCTGGCCTGCGCAACGTTCGCCACCCGCACCTCACCGCCGCTCAACAGCAGCGCCAGTTTGACTTGGTGCGGGCGATGAATGCCGAGCAACTGCAAGCTCGGCCCGGCGATCTCGAGCTCGAAGCTGTGGCGAACTCCTTCGAACTGGGTTGGCGCCTCCAAAACCATGCGCCCGACGTCTTGGATCTTTCCAAAGAGTCCGCGGCCACCCTCGCTCTTTACGGGATCGGGGAGGAACCGACCGATGACTACGGTCGCCAGTGTCTTCAAGCGCGCCGTCTCGCCGAGGCCGGCGTCCGCTATATCCAGGTAAATTATTCTGATAATACCAACAACCCCGCTTGGGACCAACACTCCAACTTGCCCAAGCACAAAGATCACGCCGTCCGCGTCGATAAACCTGTCGCCGGCCTCCTCCAAGATCTCAAAGCCCGTGGTTTGCTGGAGGATACCATCGTCTGGTGGGGCAGCGAATTCGGCCGCACGCCTTATGCCGAGAAAAACGGCACCGGCCGCGATCACAACCCCACCGGCTTCTCCGTCCTCCTCGCGGGCGGTGGCTTCAAACCGGGTTTCGCTTACGGCCAGACCGACGAATTCGGCCACTTCGCCGTCGAAAACAAGGTCCACATGCACGATCTCCATGCGACCATCATGCACCAGCTCGGCCTCGATCACGAGCAACTCACCTTCCGTCACGATGGTCGTAACTTCCGCCTCACGGATGTCCACGGCCACGTGATTAAAGATATTCTAGGCTGATCCCGATGCTTCCCCTCTGTTTGTCCTCCGCGGGTGGAGGCTCGGGTGTCGCCGTCTGCCCCTAGCGCCTCCCCCCGCGCCTACCAGCCTCCCGCGCGCAATTCTTTCGCCCTCCCCGTCGGCGTAAGCCCCTTTTCCCCACTCGCCCACCGCGCCACTTCCTTCGCCCCTTCCCGCACGCCCTCCCCATCGTTTCCCTCCCCCGATCCTTTATGAAAAAATCCCCGATCAAGCCTTCCTCCCCTCATCTAACCCGCCGCGAGTTCGTCGGCCGCGCCCTCGCGACCGCGGGCGTCATCACGGGCGCCCCAGCTTTCCTGCGCGGCCAAAATTTAAATAGTAAGTTGAACATCGCCTTCCTCGCCTGCGGCGGTCGCGCGAATGCCAGCTTGAGCGAGCTGACCGTCGCGCCCGGAGCCCCGAACGCCAAGAGCGGTAAAAAGGGCGGCGGGGCACCCGTGCCCCCGAGCGCCGGTCCCCATCCCGATGAGAACGTCACCGTCCTCTGCGATATCAACCAGGTTGCCATCGACTCCGCTAGCCAGCGGTACCCGAAGGCGAAAAAGTTCACCGACTTGCGCCGAGTGTTCGATCGCCCCAACGACTTCGACGCCGTCGTCGTTTCCACCGCGGAGCATACCCATGTGTTTGCGACCTATCTCGCCTTGACCCAAGGCAAGCACGTTTACTGTGAGAAGCCGCTCGCCTATAATATTTGGGAGACCCGCCTCATCCGCGAGACCGCCGCGAAGTACCCGCACCTCTCCACTCAGATGGGTAATCAGGGCCACGCTTCCCCGACGCGTCGCTCCATCAAGGAGATTCTTAATTCGGGCGTCATCGGGCCCGTCCGCGAGGTCCACGTCTGGGCCGATCGCGCATGGGGGCTCCAAGATGCCGCCTCCGCTGAGAAATTCGACAAGCCACACGGGTTTTATAACGGCACCCAGATTATTAATCGCTTCCCGGAATCCATGCCGATCCCCGCGAGTCTCGATTGGGATTTATGGGTCGGCCCCGCCCCGATGCGCCCGTTTCACGCCACGTACTTTCCCGGTCCGCGTTGGTATCGTTGGTGGGACTTTGGCAATGGGACCATGAGCGATCTCGGCAGCCATGATAACGACGTGCCTTTCACGGTGCTCGATCTCTGGCGCCCCGATGGCCGAGGAGGTCGCGTCTTAGCTCCGATTTCGGTCGAGGCCGTCTCCCCTCACGGTCGCGCTCACCCGGAACTCGCCCCCGCGACTTTGATGGCGACGTTTCAATTCGCCGCGGTCGGCAACCAGCCCGCCCTCAAGCTCGTCTGGCATCAGGGCGATAGCAAACCGCCCGGGTGGACCCCCATCTGGGGCAAGCGCTCCTGCATCTTCATCGGCGCCAAGGGGAGCTTGCTGGGCGACGGCAAGCTGCTCGTTGACGGGAAACTCCAGAACTTTACTGCCCCGCCCGAGTCGTTGCCTCGCTCTCCCGGCCATTGGGTCGAGTGGGTCAATTACGCAAAGGGTAATGGCCCCGTCCCCGGCTCCAACTTTCAATATTCCGGCTGGACCACCGAGACCAATCACCTTGGCAATGTCGCCTACCGCACCGGCAAGAAACTCGCGTGGGATTACCAAAATCTCCGCGCCACCAACGCCCCCGAAGCCGCGCCGTTTATTCAACGTCCCGCCTACCGCGCGGGTTGGGCGAGCCTTCTAAAATCCTAACCGGCTCGGGCCCTTCCACCCGCTCGTTCACCCCGCAATCCCTCCGCGAGCCTTCGCGTCGCTTGGGGGGCTTCCGGTTGCCCACCACCCCAGCGGCTCCCTGCACCCCAAACGTTGCTTTCCCGCGCTACCCCACCGTTTCTTACCACCCGTTCCTCATGAAAAATTCGCCAATCCCTCGCCGCACTTTCTTGCACATCACGGGATGCACCGCCGCCACCACCGCGTTACGATCCACTGCGTGGGGCGCTCCACCTCGCCGCCTCCGCAAGGCCATCATGTACTCCACCATCGGCGTCAAGGGCTCCGTGCTCGAAAAATTCCGCGCGATGCAAGCCGCCGGCTTCGAGGGCGTCGAGCCCATGGGCGCCATGAATCGAGACGAGGTCCTCGCTGCCTTCAAGGCGACCGGGCTCCAAGCCGCGAGCGTGTGCTGCCATACCCATTGGGTTAAACCTCTCTCCGCTCCCGACGAGGCCACTCGCTCAGTCGGCTTGGCGGGTCTCGTGCAAAGCGTGCAAGATGCCCACGCCTACGGCGCGACAAGCGTATTGCTGGTGCCCGGCGTCGCTCGGAACGGCGTATCTTACGAGCAATGCTTTGAACGTTCCGTCGCCGAAATCAAAAAAGTCATCCCCCTCGCTCAGGAACTGGGCGTCAAAATCGCCATCGAGAACGTGGGCAACGATTTCATCCGCACCCCCGAGCAAGCGGTCGCTTACCTCGCCGCCTTCAACAGCCCCGCGGTCGGTTGGCATTTCGATATCGGCAACGCGGGGCGCGTCGGACCCGCTGAGCGGTGGATTCAGGTCCTCGGCCAACAGATCGTTCGCCTGCACATTAAGGACTTCTCCGCCAAACCGCCCGACCCCGCCGCCAAAGCCACCCCGCGCGTTAAATTACTCGACGGCGACACGAATTGGCCCGCCGTTATGCGCGCCCTCGATCATGCTGGTTATCAGGGTTGGGCCATCTCCGAACAACCGGGCGAACAGGCCGCGGACGTCGCCACCGCCCGCGATCTCGCTCAGCGCATGGACCGCATCTTCGCTTCTTAAGCGGCCGCCGCACCTCGGCGCTCCCGCGGCCTCAAGCGCCCGCGCCATCGCCAGCCGTCCGCTTGGCCCTAAAATCAGATGATTTAATCAGACGCTGTAACCAGAAGCTCACAGCGGGAGCCGAGGCCCAATCCAATCGCCGCCTCTTGTGGAAAAACTCACTCACTGAGCCGTCGCATCAAAAATGCGCGGAATATTCGCTGCCGCTGATAGGCGTTCGATTCGGTCCCACTCGTAACGATTCGGTCCCACTCGTAACGATTCGGTCCCTCTTGTAACGATTCTCTCTTACTCAGAATCGAGCGTTAGCAGGCCGCATCCCGCCCACGCACTCATTTTAAATTGCGGAAACCCCCTAGTAAACGGTTTTTGTTAATTTGCGCTGGCCCCGCTCGGCCCGAAAAAAATGAGCCCCCCGTTCCAATGCTTGCGGACTCCGCGGTCCTCTGATTTTCATTTCTTATCAAGGGGTGATTGAGTCTTTTATTGCGTCCAAGAGACAGGACCGGTCACCTCGAATCGTCTCTGTTTGGCGAAAGGAAATCCTCGTGCGGGGCCGCCAGTAACGAGAGAGTGCGGATTATACGTAGTGGGCACTTTAAGTTTCGATTGTTAGTCAAATCGCTGTATCTTTAAAAGCTGTGTCGTTCTGCTTTAGTCATCTTCGATGAAGTTGTCTTACCTTCTATCTAGCGTTTTTTTTACCTCGTCTTGCGATGCGGGTACCCTGTCACGCTCATATTTCGGGTTCCTTTGCACCATTTTTTCCACCGCCCGCGCTCGCCCTGCCTTCGTGCCTCCACCCGCCGCACCTCACGTGTTTTCTTTCCTCTCCTTTTCCTTCGTGCGGTCATATTTTGTCTCCTTGGCGTCATCGCTGCGGCGCGCGCCGTTTCGCCTCGCGCTGATCGGCGCCCTCGGGCTTCCGGCGGCCTCACTCGCCTTTCCCCCCGCTCCCTACTACACGCTCTTCGGTCTCGTGCGCGATCAGGTCGGCGCGACCTTGCAAGCGGAGGGCGCCGAATTAGTCCTCCTGCGCAATGGCGTCGAACTAGGTCGCGCCCCGGTTCTCTCCCAACCGCGGGGCGACACTAATTACACGCTAAGAATTCACGTCGACCAGAACATCGCTGCTACTCGCAGTTACTCCGAAAAAGCCGTTCCGGCGAAGGGTTTATTTTCGGTCGTCGTCGAGATGAATGGCGAGAAATTCTACCCCATCAACGTCAACGGTAACCTCCAAGCCGAGGCCAATGGCGAGCGCGTTCGTCTCGACCTCAATCTCGGCGTCGACTCCGACCACGATGGGCTCCCCGATGCGTGGGAAGAGTGGCAGATGTTTCAAGCCGGTATTCGCCCAGGCGCCAATGGCTGGGATCTTAGCCTCATCACGCGCGATGGGGATTTCGATGGCGATGGCGTCAGCAATTTCGACGAATACATCGCCGGTACTTTCGCCGGTGATCCTTCTGAACGCTTCGAGTTACGCATCGTCAATAAAACGCCCACGGGCGTTAAATTCGAGTTCTTCACCATCACAGGTAAGATCTACGGCATTGAAGAGAGCTCCGATCTGCGCACGTGGTCCCCACTCGACTTCTCCGTCGCAGGCGCAACCGCCGCCGTCCAGCTCTTTCAGGCCCGCTCGGTCGATATTGTCACTGCCGAGGTTACTGCCCCCGCTGCCGCTTCTCGTTTCTATCGACTCAGCGTCCGATGAAAAAAAATCTATTCTTCTTCATCGGTCTTTTCGCGTTGGTCCCGGCCGGCCGGGCGCAGTGGCAGACCATCACCTACACGCTGCGCGGCGGCTGGAATGCGATCTACCTGCAGGGCGACGCCACCCACACCACGATCGATAACCTCTTCGCGGGTACGACCAGCGTGATCTCCGTGTGGCGCTGGAATCCCAATCCCAATCCGGCCCAGTTCAAGGCCTCGTCCATTATCCCCACGGCCAGCACGCCGGAGTGGAGCGTGTGGGTGAAGGGCGATGCGGCGCAGACGACCCTCACCTCGCTCAGCGGCCAGATGGCTTATCTGGTCAAATGCTCCGGCCTCGCCGCCGATACCTATACGGTGGCGATCACGCAGCGCATCCTTCCGCCCAAGTCCACTTGGGTGCGCAATGGCGCGAATTTTCTCGGCTTTCCTGCCCTTGCCGGCGCCAGCGCGCCCACGCTCTCCGCCTATTTTGCTACCTTCCCCGCCGCCATCGCCTCCAACGCCCGGGTCTATAAATATGTGGGCGGCGACCTCGGGCCCGGCAATCCCGTCCAGATTTATTCGCCCTCCACCGAGAAAATCGATCCCAACCAAGCCTATTGGTTTGAGGCCGCTGTGGTGGGCGACTTCTACGCACCCGTCGAAATCACCCCCTCGGCCTCCGACGGACTTTCCTTTGGCCGGACCGGCTCATTCATGACCGTTCGGGTGCGCAATCGCACGAGTGCCGCCGTCACGGTGACGATTGCGCCCGTCGACTCCGTGGCGGAGCCGGCGGCGCCTTCGAGCTCTCCGACCCCAGGCACCAGCACCGCCGGCAATTTGACGGCATTGGCCCCCGTACCGCTGATTCGCCGGACGTTTAACGCGGCCACCGCCAGCAATACGGATACCGCCATCACCGGTGCCTACACCGAAGTCATTCCTGCTTTGTCCGAGGTGCAACTCACGGTGGGGGTGGACCGTTCCAAGATGCCGGCCGCGTCGGGGACCGCTTATGCGTCTTTTCTTCGCTTCACCGACAGCGGCAGCTTGATGAACATTGTGCTCCCGTGCTCGGCTCGCGTCGCCAATCTGGCCGGTCTGTGGGTGGGCGATGTGCAAGTTTCCTCGGTCACGACCGTGGCGCCGGGCGCCACCGGTGCGACGACTCCCCGGTCCTTCCCGCTGCGGGTCATCTTCCATGTCGACAATACGGGCGTCGCCCGCTTCCTCTCGGAGATTTACGTCGGCAAACTCGCCGGTTCGGCCGACAGCGTGGGTCTCTGTACTCGTGAGTCCTCTTTACAAGCGGATCAAAAACAATTCGCGACCCGTCTGTCCGCGGGCCATTTGCCCCTGAATTTTATTGGGCCAAGCTCCTACGGGTCTTTTGCGCTGGGTCAATATATCGATGTCGTGGTGCCGCTTTCCTTTAACGATCCCACCAATCCTTTTGTGCATACTTACCACCCGGATCACGATAATCGGGACGCCCGCTTAGTGCCGTCTGGCGCCGGCCAGGAGAGTTATACGGTCGTGCGCACGCTGCGCTTTGCCTTTTCCGGTCAAACCGGTAA
>CAMDOF010000082.1 GCA_945903465.1 Opitutus sp. GAS368 | reverse complement strand
CGCCCGCCCGCCCCACCGGCCGAGGGCACGACGCCCAGCGGACCAGCCGTCACCGTCAGCCGCGATGGCGTGACGTGGCTTACCTGGCTTGAGCGAAACGGAGGGACCCTCACCCTCTTGTTTGCGACGTTCGATGCCACCAACCAGCTTTGGACGCCCGCCCGCAGCATCACCAGCGGCGCGGATCTCTACGCGGGCAATTCCGATTTCCCCACTCTGTCCGCGGGCCCCCACGGCACCGCCACCGTGGTGTGGTTCGTCAATAATCCGTCCAGCTCGGCTACCGTCCACCTTCACCACGGCGCCGGCTACCGCGCTTATTTCAGCCGCACCGCCGACCTCGGAAATACCTGGAGTCCGCCCGCCCTCGTTTCCCGAGAAAGTACCACCACGGAATTTTTCTCACTCGCCACCCTCCCCGATGGCCGCGTCCTCGCTGCGTGGCTCGATGGCCGCACGAAGGCCGACGGCGGGAAGAAACAACAGCTCTTCTCCCGCTTTCTCGGCCGCGAGGGCCCCGACACGCTCGTCGATCCGTCCGTGTGCGACTGCTGCCATACCGCTCTCACCGCCTTCCCCGATGGCTCCGCCCTCCTCGTTTACCGAGGCCGCAGCGACGATGAAATCCGCGATCTCCGCGTTACTCGCTGGCGCCATAACCAATGGGAGGAATCACGCCCGCTGAATCAGGACGGCTGGAAAATCGCCGGATGCCCGGTCAACGGCCCCCAGATCGCGAGCGACGGCGGGCGCGTCGCCGTCGCCTGGTTCACGGCCGCGGATAACGATCCGCGCGTCCTCGCCTCGTTCTCCTCGGATGCCGGCGGCCGCTTCTTAATGCCTCTGCGCATCAACGATGCGAAAACCGCGGGACGAGTCGCGACCGTGCTCCTCCATGATGGCGCGTTTCTCGTCAGCCACCTCGACGGGGAGGGCGCGCTCGGCTTGCGACGGATCACGCCCGACTTCGCCACCGGCGAAACCACGCTCCTCGCCACATCGGCGCAGGGTCAGATCAAGGGGTTTCCTCGCCTGGCCTTATTGCGCGATTACACGGGTGGAAAATCTCCTGCCCAAGTCATCGCCACGTTTGTCCGGGAGGGCAGCGCTCAGGTTCACTCCCTCCTCATCACCGTGCCCGAGGGCGATTTGCTCGAGGCAGAAAAAAATTGTGATTGCTCGCCAACCGTCGAGCAGTTGCAGGGGTTTTTTATCCGTGGCAGTGTGCTCGCCACCCAGCCAGCCGCTGGCACCGTCCGTGTGCGCCATTTCGATGTGCCCGGAATTTTCCCCGAGGGTGAACGCGATTTCAAAGCCCACCCCGAGTCCTTGGCCAAAGCCGGGACCCCCGGCCGGCAATTTCTCGGCCGAATCGAAGAACGCGCCGGCACTTGGTGGCTCTTCGACCTGCGACTGATCGGTCAACCCGTCACTCCCTAAAATCCGTCGATCCGAGACGTCCCCAATTCGTCCGAGTTTTTTTCGCGCCTGACGAAAAACTGACCGCCGAGCTTTTAGCGCTGCGGCGTAGGACCGCTCGGCGGGGAGAACCGATCCGCGCCGCCCCTCGCGGATATCGCCCGAGTCTCCGGGGCCGGTAAAACAAACGAGCCGGCCGGCCCGGCGGCCAAACGGGGAACTTCCGGGCGCCACCGGCAGAGAATCGCGTTGGGGCAGAGCGGCCCATTTTTTCTCTGACGCCAATCTTTTCGGCCGGTCGGCAGCCAGCCAGAGATCCGAGGGCCAACGCTTCACCCGTGACCTCCCGTGCCCGATTTCCGCGTGCTCGGCCGCGCCTTTCGTGGAATCGGCGGAGGCGGCCCTATCGGCAGGCTGAGGCGTTCACCAGAAATACCAGAAACGGAATCGTTGCGCGCGATATTGACATTTCGCGATCACCGACGACGGTGCCTCTCGTTTGCGGTCCACTCACCTCAGCTCACTCCCCACCCGCCTCCATCGCCTCCTCGCGGTCGCTAGCGCGGCCTTGGTGCTGGCACTTACGATCTTCGCGGCTAGCCCCTCCGCCCATGATTGGCTGCACGCCGAGGACGAACACAGCCAGAGCGAGCACGGCTGCCCCGTAGTTCTTCTGGGCGGCAGCGTGGGACTGCCCAGCGCGGCCATGGCGGTGCCGGCACCCTCCGAGGGCCGCCACCAAATCGCCCCATCACCGGCGATCGAGGTTTTTTTGCTTTCTCCCCGCTACCTTCGACAACCGGAACGCGGGCCTCCCTGGGTGCTATCAGCTGAGTAATCGCGGGGCGCTCCGGTGCCGCGCGTAGTTCGATTAACCGCCGCCATTTTCTGGCGCGCGCCCTCGTCCGTTTGTTCAACCCAGTCATATCATGTCCTCATTTCGCTATTTTACCGTTCTCGTTATTTCCATCACGAACTGCTCGCATGCGCAAACCAGCCGGCCCGCGGCGCCATCGGCGCCCGGCACTGATAAAATCGCCCATCTCGACCAATTCGTCGTCAGCGCCGGCCACGACCCGAAAACGTCGTTCGACCTTGCCCAAGGCACCTCCGTCCTTGCCGGCGAGGAACTCCACCGCCTCGCCCAAAGCACGCTCGGAGAAACGCTCAGCAGTCTCCCCGGCATCAACTCGACCGCCTACGGTCCGGGCGCCAGTCGGCCCATTATCCGCGGCCTCGGCGGCGATCGGGTCCGCGTGCTCGATAACGGGGTCGGCGCTCTCGACGCCTCCAATGTCAGCCCCGACCATAATACCGCCATCGAGCCCCTCTTCGCCTCCCGGATCGAGGTGCTCCGTGGGCCGAGTACCCTCCTCTACGGCAGCTCGGCCATCGGGGGTGCCGTCAATATCATTAGCAACGCCCTCCCCTTCACCGCGCCCGACGGTCGTTCTCATGGCGCGATCGAACTGCGCGGCGGCGGCGCCGCTCGCGAGCGCGCGGCCATCGTCTCCATCGGCGGTGGGGCCAACGCCTTCAGCGCCCAAGTCAACCTCCTCCAGCAAAAGACGGATGACTTACGCATCCCCGACGTTGCCCGCATCGATGAGGAGGCGCCCGCCCGCCAAGTGCGTGGTATTTTACCGGGTAGCGACGCGGCCACCTTCAGCAGCTCTTTCGGCACGGGGCTTTTCTGGAAAGTCGGCCGCGCGGGGGCTTCAATTTCGCATTATGAGACCGAATACGGAGTGCCCAATGGAGAGGATATCCGTATCCGCATGCGCCATACACGAATCGATCTCGAGGGCGAGATCACCCGTCCCTTCGGCCTATGGCGCGGCGCCAAGGTCCGCTTCGGTAAGGGAGACTACACTCATGCCGAGCTCGGTGATGCGGGCAAAACGGTCTCGACGACCTTTAATAATAAAGCGTGGGAGGGACGCGTCGAATTGCCCCACCTGCCCGTGGGCGCCCTCGCCGGCATGATCGGATTCCAGGCAACCGCCAGCGATTTCGAGGCCAGCGGCGAAGAGGTCGTGAGCCCCGCCGCACTCACTCGCAACGGCGCATTCTTCGCACTGGAAGAATTAAAATTCGGACCGCAGACGACCCTCCAATTCGGCGCCCGCTACGAGGCTCAGCAGATCGCCTTGGGTACCGTCAACACCGCCTTGCCACGAGTGCCCGGCTATGCGGCGCGCTCCGGTCAGACGAAAAGATCCGATGGGATCAGCGCTTCGGTCGGACTCGTTCTCTACCCCAGCAAGGACTGGTCCGTCGCCGCTGCGATCGCCTCCAGCCAACGCCTGCCGACCACACCGGAACTCTTCGCCAACGGCCCCCACGGCGGCACCGGCGCCTACGAGGTCGGCTCCAGCCAACTCAACCCCGAGCGCTCGATCGGCTTCGATCTCAACGTGCGCCGCCGCGTCGGTTTCCTCACCGGCTCCATCGGCGGATTCATCAATCAATTTCGCGATTATATCTTTGAGCGGGAGTTACCCGCCAAGGCCATTCCCGCGATGGCCAATCCCGAGGGGCTCACCCCTTTTCAGTTCGTCGCCACCGACGCGCGGTTCATCGGCGGTGAAGCTGAACTCACGCTCCATCTCCTCGAAAATCAGCAGCACCGGATCCACCTTGATTTGAGCGCCGACTCCGTGCGCGCTCGGGAAACTGAAAATAATGCGCCGCTGCCGCGGATACCCCCCGTCCGCTACAGCGCACGGCTGAACTACGAGGATGGTCGCTGGCAGGCCGTCATCGAGGTCCGCCACTCCGCCAGGCAGTCGCGAGTCGCCGATACCGAAACCACCACCGCGGGCTCTACGCTGATAAACACGAGCGTCAGCTACTTGATCCCGACCGCACGCGTCACCTACGAGTTCTTCGTGCGCGGGCGGAATCTCACCAACCGTACCGTGCGTGAACACACCTCGTTCCTTAAGGATTTCGCGCCCCAAGCAGGCCGCGGTGTCATCGGCGGAATCCGTCTGAGCTTATAAACACCCGCGACCGCGGCGCCACTCCCGGTCCCACCCAAGGACCGGGGCTCTCTTCTGATCTCCTCCTTAGCCCGGCCGCCGCCGTCTCCGCGGTGGCCGGTGAGCGGGCGTCTGCACGCACGGTCGCCTTCCGTTGAGAGATTCAAACCCGGGCCAGTACCGAACGCTGAGAAAACGCGGCAAAACCGGCCCGACCGAGCGCACTTCAGCGAGAGCGCCCGCCTAATTTTTTCGAAGACGGTCGATCCTCTGGCGCGCCAAGCCGCCGCCGCCCCCTGAGACCGAATGGGAACGAGCGCGCACGCTCCGCTCGGCAAATTGCCGATGGGGCGAGCACAAGGTCGCGCGGTGACCCTTCAGAATTGCGAGATGCCAACGCCGCTGTGGAAAAAAATCCGCCGCGGCGAGTTTTCCGAGTCCGCTGAAAATCTAACCTTGGAGGCCGAGACGCCTGCTCTCCGAGGCCGCGGCTTCAGAGGATAATTTCTGCTCGTAAAAGCGGGCGTCTCACGAGCGCCAGCTCCCTCATTTTAATCTAAACCAAAAACAGCCTTCGCGTAGTTTTCGGCACTAAAAGGCTGCAGATCCTCTGGCTGCTCACCGAGGCCGATAAAATAAATCGGGATTTTCAGCTCACGATAGATTGCGACCAACGCACCGCCGCGGCTCGTGCCGTCCAGCTTTGTCACCACCAATCCCGTTAGCCCGAAGCTCTTGTGAAAAATCCTTGCTTGCTCGAGCGAGTTGCTACCCAGCGAGCCATCCACCACGAGCCAACGATGCTGGGGGGCGGTGGGGTCGTTTTTTTGCAACACTCGGCGGATTTTCGCGAGCTCCTCCATCAAGTGACTCTTGGTGTGTAAACGGCCCGCGGTATCAACAATGAGATAGTCCTTGCCTCGCGATTTCGCCGCCTGCCAAGCATCGAAGGCCACCGCCGCCGAATCGGCCCCCGTATGACTCGCGACAATATCGAGCTCGAGACGCGTCGCCCAAAACTTGAGTTGCTCGACCGCCGCCGCCCGAAAGGTATCACACGCCGCCAACGTCACCGTCCGGCCGGCTTGCTTTAATTTCCAGCCCAGCTTCGCCGCCGTCGTCGTCTTACCGGATCCGTTTACCCCAATCATCGCAATGACGGTTGGGTATGACGCCCCTTCTTCTCGGGTCGGCAAAACCCCGGCGCTCCCGGCCAGCACGCGCTGCAAAACCGCCGCACCGAGGTGGGCCGCTTGCCGCCCCGGCAGCTCCTTATCCTGTGCATAGGCTTGCTTGATCTCCGCCAGGATCTCCCGCGTCGTCTCCACCCCAAAGTCCGCCGAGTAGAACGCTTCCTCCAGCTCTTCCAATGAGGCGGCATCGATCTTCCTCCCGCCGAAAAGCCCCCGCGTCTTGGTCGCAATGGCCGAGACCGTCTTCGCCAACCCTTCTTTAAATTTTTTAAAAAGGCCGAACATAGAAATAAAATCAAAGGCCAGCGCCCGAACCACGCCCGGCGCCCACGCGCTTAATTGCCAGCGGCAGCGCCGCAAAGTTCAGCATGAGCCCGTCACGGATAGCCGCCGCCCGCATTTGCGCACGGGCGGTGACGAAAAATGCCTCCTCCAGCAGCGGCACCGCCTTGATCCCCACCAAGAGGGACGCTTCCACTAAAAAATCTAGCCGGTGCTCACCCACATCGACTTCGCGGTGGAAAACCCGAATGACCTTCTGCCGCTCGTAACGAATGCCCCGCGCCACAAACTCAACCGCCAGCGCATTCGCATAGGCGGTCTCGGCCAAGCCCGGGCCCAGAGAAGCGTGGACCGCAATCGCCGCACCGATCACCCGACTGCTCAATTCTTCCTCAACCATTGCGTTGATCATCGCGCGGCGCACTCCATCGCGGACCGCGGAGATCGGACCAGCGGAACGTTTCGCCCCCCCATAAACAAGGTCCGCCGCATGTTCACTCCGCCTTCCGCGAATCGCGTCCCAGCTGGCCCTTCAGACGATCCAAAATACCATTGATGAAACGCTTTGAGTCCACGTTGGAAAACTGTTTCGAAAGATCAATCGCCTCATTGATCGAGACCACGGGCGGGATGTCTTTGCGATACTTCATCTCGAACATCGCCAGCCGAAGAATCGCCAGATCGATTTTAGCAATGCGCTCAAATTCCCAATTTTGAGCCAGTGTTTTAATCTGCGCATCGATTTCCAGGGAGTGAGCGATCACCCCTTGGATCAGCTCCTCGCCAAACGCGTAATGTTCCCGCGGTTGCTCGCAGTTCGAGAAAAATATGAAAAGGTCATCCGCAAGATTCTTCGGAACATTAATGCTCCACGCATAGAGAAACTGGAGCGCGGCCACCCGACCATCACGCCGCTGGATAAAAATGGCTTTGCTCATCGTAAAAATTGTTGCCGCAGTGCGGCCATGGCCAAGGCCGCCGCGGCAAATTCCGCCCCACGGTTGATCTTGCCAAGGCAGCGCGCCTGCGCCTGCGCCAGCGAATCCACCACAATCACCCCATTAATTACGGGCACCCCCGTCGTCATCGCGACCCGTTGCAACGCGTGCGAAACACTCTCCCCGACCATCTCATGATGCCGCGTGTCACCCCCGATCAAGACGCCCAGCGCCACCACACAGTCACATTCTCCGCCCGCCGCAAACGCTTGCACCGCCCAAGGCACTTCATGCGAACCAGGCACTCTCACCACGGCCATATTTTCCGCCTTCACGCCGGCCGCCACTAACCCACCCACCACCCGGTCAAACAAGGCATCAACGAGCTTCTCATTGTAGCGCGCCGCCACCAAACCGATGCGAAAAGAGGCACCGGCCACAACCTTAACTGAGGGAGCATGGAGACTCATGGTTAGTTTTTAAATGAATGCGGAAGGACGCGGAGGGTGAGAAACTCCCCGAAATCAACAATCCGCAACCCGAAACTCCTACAACGGAACCTGCTCAACGATTTCAAGCCCGTAGCCATCCAGCCCCACCACCTTGCGCGTGCTGTTTGATAACAACTGGATTTTCTTCAAACCCAGTGCCGCCAAAATCTGGGCGCCGAGCCCATAATCTCGAAATCCCATCGGCACCAGCGGCTCACCTGGCGCGGCGGTCAAGCACCGCACCAGCGTCTCATCCGAGTTCGCCGGCTGCATGTACAAGACCACCCCAGATCCCGCCTTGGCGACCGCGGCCAAGGAACTCATCAGCATCTGGTGACCCAGCATGCCTTTGACCCGAAACAGATCGCTCAGCAAATTTTCACTGTGCACGCGCACCAAGGTCGGCTCAGGTCCCAACGTTCCCACCGCCAAAGCCAGGTGGTGCCGACCATCCAGCCGACTGCGAAAAACATGCATCATAAATGAACCAAACTCCGTTTCGATCGGGCGCGCCGCCACCCGCTCAACGAGGTGATCCCGCCGCGCCCGATACTCGATCAACGAAGCTATCGAGATCATCTTGAGTCCAAATTTGTGTTTAAAATCGATCAACTGCGGCAAGCGCTGCACGGTGCCATCGTCGTTCACCAACTCACAGAGTACCCCCATCGGCGATAGCCCCGCCAACGTCGCCAAGTCCACCGCCGCTTCCGTGTGCCCGGCCCGCTCCAAGACCCCACCCGCCCGCGAACGCAGAGGGAAAACGTGCCCCGGCTGCACCAATTCATCCGGGCGCGTCGCCGGCTCCGCCAACAGCCGAATCGTCCGCGTACGATCATACGCACTAATCCCCGTCGTAATCCCTTCCGCCGCATCCACACTCACCGTAAAATCCGTGCGATGCGACTCCCGGTTGCTCGCCACCATCGGCCCCAAACCCAACCGCCGGAGCTGATGCTCTACCGTCGGCACACACACAATCCCGCTCCCGTAGCGAATCATCATGTTCACCGTCGCCGGTGTCACTTTCGACGCCGCCATAATCAGGTCCCCCTCGTTCTCACGATTCTCGTCATCCGTCACGATGATCAACTTTCCCTCGGCAATGTCCGCAATCGCCGATTCAACGCTGTTAAAAGGCTCGGCCGCAAAGGTCATCATAAAAAAATTAACTAACGCGTAAAACCCACGAGCTTTTTGCAAAGCAAAAACCAACTCATTGAGAAAAATCTACCGAAAAACTCTCTCCCGCCCCTTCCCCGGCCGTCGGCCCGCCCTCGACCGCTTCCTTCAACAACAGAATCGATAATTTAAACGCATACGGCGGGCGAATCGACTTTTCTGAAGCTAAAGCGCCGCCACTTACCGTGAGCAAGGCTCGTTCCGGCTGCTTCTGATAGGTCACACTCCAGCGCAGTACCGCCGACGCCACGTCCGGCGCGATGGGCTTTTTCTTCGCATCGTAAAACGACAGCTTAAACGTCGAGTTCACAATCTGCAGCCCCAAGTACCCCCGATCTCCCCGCGCGATCTGGAAGCCGTCTATCTTCCCTACCTCTTTTTTCGCATCAGCGGCCTTCTTCGCCGCATCCGCCTTGGCCTTCGCCTCGGCTTTCGCCCTCGCCTCCGCTTTCACTTTTTCCACCTCCGCCTTCCCCGGCTCAGCCAGCCGCACACTCTCGCCCGCGGCACCACTCTTCGCACCCACTGCTAGCGACGAATTAGCCGGCCCCAGCGCAGTTTGCGCCAGCATGACCAACGGACTCAGGCTACCACTCAAAAAAACCAGAAGCGTCTTCATCCCGTCAACCTTAGGCCCCAGCCACGCCACCGCAAGCGGCTTACCCAAGCTCCCGAGCCTCTCCGAACCGACGTCACCCCGACGACTCCAGTTGGCTAACGACGATTTCAGCCCACCCCCCGGCCATCCGTCCAGCTCTGCTCCGAGCGGACCGCGCGCTCCCGCCCAAGCGCCTGGGGATGGCCTCGGTCCTTCTCCAAAACCAGTAACCAGCGGATCGTGATAAAAACATTTCCACACTGACACCGGGGTCTGGAGGTGGCGCGGTGCCATCGTGTCAGCGCAAGGGCCGCGATTGAAAAGTCGGGCTCGCCGATTCCGCCTGAGAGGGCCCCGACCTCGACCCACCACCCCGCCCCCTGCCCATCATTACTAGTAACCCAAGTCACGCGGCGACTTTACGCACTCGGTTCGATCTTTTCCTTTAGCTTAAAGCTTATGCCCCCAAAAAATAATCCTCGCCGTGGCCGATCGCGGCCAACCCACCGCTCATTCGATACCCACGCGTGATCGCCCACGGTCTGTAATCGCGACGGCCTGTAATCGCGTCGGATCCACGCCGTGGCCGATCGCGGCCAACCCACCGCTCATTCGATACCCACGCGTGATCGCCCACGGTCTGTGATCGCGTCGGTCTGTAATCGCGACGGTCTGTAATCGCGTCGGTCTCACCTTGAAATTTTGCGAAGGCCACCTTTTATACCCCGAACACGCACGACCGCCATCGCCGTAGCCATCACCCAAGGTCCCAACCGTGCCCCTTCTTTCCGACCCGCGACAAGCTCAGCCCTTTTTTTACGGGCCCAAGTCGCTCGAGCGAACACCTTTGACTGACGGCGAAAAAAATCGGGTCGGGCCTTTATCAGCGCACAAATCACACGGCCCTCCCGAAGCACCCGAGACAATGTTTTGGCCCTCGCAGCCAAAAACCAAGTGATGACGTTTTTGCGCGGGCGGACGCAGCCCAAGAATCCACTCGATGAGCCAAAGTGAACCAAGGCGCGGCGGCAGCGAGAAGCGCCGCTTGCCATTTCAAGTGGAAAGCATCTTCTGGTTCGCAGCCATCAGCGGCTTGCTTGTGCTGGGCTGGAGCCTCCTGTGCGCGGCGCCCAGTCTACCGTGGAATGCGGCCCGGCTCGCGCCGTCATTTGCTCTGGCGAGGGGATTACCCATTTACGCCCTGCGGGATTCAGGAGCGCACCTCGGCTGGTTTTATGGACCGGTATTTCCGCTGTGGTATCTGCCGTTCGGCTTTTTTGAAAATCTCACGATCGCTCCCATCCTCGCACTCGGGTGGAACCTCGTGACCCTACTGTTGCCGGTGTTCATCGTGATGCGGGTCGCGCTGGCCCAGCGGTCGGCAGTGGTGGCCGTAAAGGCGACGGTGCTCGGCGCGATCTTACTCCTCGCCAATCCAATTACGCACGCCGCTTTCTACTTTCTCCATGTCGACGCAGTCTGCGTGGCTTGCGTGCTCACAGGCTGCGTAGCCTTGCAAGCAGGGGTTGGGCGCGGGTGGCGGCCGGGATTGCCCGTCGCAGCATTGGCGTTCGCCTTGTCGGTAGGTTCAAAACAGCTCGCGGTAACGATCGTACCGGCAACCTTGGTGTGGCTATGGCGCGAGGGGCACGGTCGTCATGTGCGCGCGTGGCTATTTTGGAACGTTCTGATCGGCGGTGGTCTGGCGGGAATTTTCTTACTGGTATTTGGCGCGGAAGAATTAGTGTTCAACACGTGGTTCGTGCTATCCCGAACACCTTGGGCGGGAAGCTGGCAGCTGATTGGTATGCGCATCATCGAGTTAGCCCGCGCCGGCTGGGTGTGGTGGCTAGCGGCAGGAGTCAGTGCGTGGCTCTTAGGCCCGCGGAGACTTACCGAGATGCCGGCGGAGGCGGGGGCGTTGGTTCGGTTGCTGACCTGGGCAGCACTATGGCAGGCCCCGTTTGGACTGCTCGCCGCACTCAAGGCCGGCGGGGGACTAAACTCGATCCATGCGCTCGTTTACGGGCTCGTCGCTGGTCTCATCGTCGTCACCGCGCGATTAACTTCTCGGTCAATAGCAACCACAAGACGGGAGCGCGTCCGGATGCTGGGCGCGCTTGGCGGGCTGGTGATCGGCGGACTCGTCGCCGACTGGCAATGGGCGGGCGAACGGGGCATCAGGTGGACGCCTTATCGGGGATTGGATGAATTGGTCGCGCAGGCCCAGCGCAGTCCGGGTAAAATCTATCTACCGTGGAACCCGCTGATCACGATTGTGACAGAAAAGAAAATCTATCCGTTCGACGATGCCCTGCTGAGTCTTTGGCGAGCCGAGCTGGAGCCGCCGATCGCGGTGATCCGAGCGGCCGTGCCGGCAGGGGCGGTGATCATCTACGACGAGCCCAGCCAGAGCCGCTTTGCGCTTAACTATTTTGGACCGGAAGCGCGGGCGGCGGCTAATCCGAAGCGAGGTCCGTGAATTTCGCCTCGAGAGACCAAGGGCCGGCAAACCCCTCCCAGATCCGATCCCGGCAAATCCAGTTTCCCAGGAGCCCCCGCCCCCCAAGAAGTTTTAGCCGTGACCGCAAGAACCAGCGCCAACTTTTCAACCCAGCGCTTAACCAAGGGTGTTTTTCAGGAGGAGTTCCGCGAAAAACGCCGTCGCCAGCAATTTTTTCCGCCGAAAGCACGAACCAAAATCCGCGCGAAATCTTTGTGAGATCAGGCGTTGCGCCCGCAGGCGAAGGCCACATCGCAAAACGCCCCGATCGCCTCGCGGTCGAGAGCGGTGAGGGCGGCCTTGCCGCGCTGGCCGACGCCGACCAGCGCGAAGCGCAAGCGGGAGTTGGCGGCGGTGGAGGCGGCGGCGGCGCGGGAGGTGGCGCGGGTGACCGCGACGGCTCTGGCGGCGATGGCGGAGGATTTCAGGAAATCACCGAGGGAGGGGAATGGGGAGGGTATGGAAATCGAAGGGGCTGGGGAAATTATTTCTCGGCCGGTTTCGCGGCGGCCTTCTGCGTGCGAAGCGCAGGTCCGGCGTCCGGGCTCGAGCGCCCGGGCCATGGGTAGGTGTTGTCGTTGGCGCCGGGATCGCCCGGACCCGGCGGGAGAGTGCGCTGCCAGGCGAGGACTTTGGCGGCGAGTCGCTCGACGACGGCGGGGTTCTGCGCGGCGACGTTGTCCACCTGCATCGGATCGCGGACGATCGCGTAGAGTTCGGTGCGAGTGCGGTCGGGGTTGAGGAGAAGTTTCCAATCGCCGTCGCGGATCGCGAGCTGAGGGCTGCAGTTGACGACATGGCCGAAAACTCTGAAGCGCCATTCCCACAACAGCGGACGCGTGCGCGGGCGGGGGTGACCGAGCCAGATGTCGCTCGCATCCTCGCCGTCGAGGACGTGGTCGGCAGGGAGGGTGAGACCGGCGAGCTTCGCAAGCGTGGGGAGCTGATCGAGGCCGGAGAGGACGCTGGTGTCGTCAATGCGGGCGGCGGGCACGTGGCCGGGCCAGCGCACGAGATACGGCACGCGCACGCCGCCCTCGTAGAGACTGCGCTTGCGGCCGCGAAACGGACCGGTGCTGCCCACTCCGCTGTGCGCGGCGCCGCCGACCGCCATTTCCTCCGGGCCGTTGTCGCTGGAAAAAATTACGATGGTGTTGTCGGCGACGCCGAGTGTTTTCAGGCCGTCGAGCAAGCGGCCGATCTGGGTGTCGAGGTCGGCGATGGTCGCGGCGTAAATGGCGCGTGGACTTTGGTGCGGGACGTTGGGGGAGTTGAACCGTGCGAACGGTTTCAACTGCTCGGGCGTGGGGTTGAGCACCGCGTGCGGGACGAGCGTGCACACTTGTGCGTAGAACGGCGCGCCCTTGCGCTCGCCGATGAACTTCAGCGCCTCGTCGACAAAGAGTGCGGTCGAACGCGCGCGATAGTAGGGGTCGGCGGCATTGACCGCCGCGCCGCCCTCGCCGGAGCCGACGAAGTCGAAACCGTATTCCTTGATGGCGGGTCCGTCGGCGTCGTTGCCGAGATGCCATTTGCCGATGTGCGCGGTGGCGTATCCGGCGGCGCGAAACGTGCGGGCGACGTTGGGCACGCTGGGCTCCAGCCAGTCGCTCATGCCGCGCGCGGCGTTCGTCGGCTTGGTGGAATAGTGGCCGTGGATGCGGTGGCGCGCCGGAATTTGCCCGGTGAAAAAACCGCAGCGGCTGGGCGAGCAGACGGATCCAGCGACATAGAATTGGGTGAACAGCGTGCCACCGGCGGCGAGCCGGTCGAGGTGGGGCGTCTTGAAGAGGGTGTTGCCGTAGCAGCTCAGATCGCCCCAGCCGAGATCGTCGGCGAGGAGGAAGAGGACGTTGGGCCGAGTGGGCGGGTTCGCGGCGGAAGCGGCGAGGCCCAGCAGGAGTGAGACGACGAAGGTGCGGAGCGGGAGGCGCATGGCGGAGGGTTTTGAGGAGAAAACGAAATCAGAAATTCACGCTCACCGTGGCGCGGACCTTACGCGGTTCGTTGAGCAAACGGTGGAGGTAGCCGTTTTGCAGGGCATCGTGGCCGGAGAGGCACGCGTTCATCTTCGTCGCTTTGCAGGGCGTGGGGGCGGCGAGGCACGAGTTCATCTTCGTCGTGTAGGTTCGTGCCATTGATCTGCACGGTCAACTCGCGTTGGGTCCGAAGGGAGGCGCGGGGCGACGCACGCCGATGAACGCATCCCCATTGAAATCGTCCGGGCCGATGAGCGTGCGGCCGTAAATAGCGGTGTCGTCGGCCGCCGTGCGCTCGATCACGCGGCCGAGCTGGGCGGGATCCTGCCAGCGACCGCCGCCGCCGAGGAGCGCGCCGCGCAACCGGACATCGGTAAACGTGGAGCGGCCGCTCGCGTTGGCTTTGGAGGGACGCTCGCCAAAACCGAAGTTGTCGAAATCGCGGAGCCGCCGCGTGAGCTGCACGATGGTGGCGGCGTCTTGGTCGACGGGGTGTTGGCGGTGCAGTTGACGAGGGTGCCGGCGCCGGGCGGGCGATACCCCTAGGCGTGTTCCCGCTGATACCAGCCCTCGAACTCGGGAAACACGTTGGAGCGATCGGTCTTGGGATGGGAGAAATTCACGAGGCCGGTCAGGTTGCGCGAGAGGTTGCACCAGGCGGAGAGCTCGTAGCCGGTGTTCACGATGTCGGCGGTTGCGCCGGGGTTGGACTCGTCACCGATGGTGGGCGCGAGCTGCTCGGCGGCGGTGATGCGGCGGGCGTCGACGAGGGCCGGCAGGAGACGGAGGAAGGCGTGGCGATGTCGCCGGCGCCGCCGCGGAGGTTGAGGTTGGAGTTGTCGCCGGCGACTTGGCCTGCGAGGTGCGGAAGGCGATGGCGCGCGCGTAGATTTTCCCGTCGAGGAGCGAGCCCGCGACGCCGTAGTCCGGCGGGCGGTCCTCGGCGGGCGGCGGCAGTTTTTCGTCGGGCAAGATGGCGGCGTTGAACTTGGGCCCGGCGTTGGGGTCACCCCGGTTGACGATCGCCGAGAGCCACGGAGTGACGTACCAGACGGCGCCGACAGTGCCGGTCACCAGACGGTAGCGGGTCGTCTCGTCCGGCGTGTATCTTTGTGAAATTGGGCGCGGCGCTGCCGACGTTTGCGGAGCACCAAGAAGCCCCGCGGATCGCACCAGCGCTCGCCGCCGGGCCGTTGCGCATCGCAGACGATCGGCGCAACCGACCAGCGGCAAGCGTAGGTGTTACCCGAAAAATTCGATCGTATTTTCGGACAATTTGCCGGTGGAGAGTTCGCGAACCGTCGCGGTCGCGGTGTGGCGGCCGGCGGCTACGTCGGGCAGCACTACGAGGCGATAGGCTTCCGCGAGGCCGGTGCCGTTGGGGCGCTTTTTTTCGACGACGGACATGGAAACTTCGGCACCGTCAACGGTGAGCTTCACGAAGTCGGCGAGCTGAGTTTGCGGGAATCCTTGCGGTGTATTGTGCCACGCACAGCGCACGCGCAGCGCGATGCCCTTATCCGGTCGCGCCACCTCGAGCGTATCGGACGGCTTGAGCGCGACGAGCGAGACGAGCGGGCGCACCGCGGGGCCGTTATCCCACCAGCGCCAGGTCGCCTCGCGTGCGCGGACGAAATCAAGCACCTCGGGCGAGCCGCTGTGCATCCACGTCTCGCGCCGGCTCATCTCGTCGTGCCGGACCGCTACCGTCCAGTTTTGCTTCAAGGCGTTGAGCCAGCCTTCCCACGTCGGCTCGGTCGCGAGGAAAAGCGTGCGATGCCCGGAGGTGTTGTCGGCAAACCACCAAGGCTCGGTGCCGTGGGCGTCTTGCAGGCTGACGTAAGGGATTTTCCCCTTCCATCGCTGCAGAAACGGCTCGGTGTTCAGGAAGTCGGGATTCCCGAAATGAAATGTACTGATCACCGCAAACCCGCCGCGTTCGACCGAGTCGTCGAGAAAAAGGCGCACGAGTTCTTCGTTCTCGCCGAACTGCCAGAGGAGGCGGCCCCGGCCCCGCTCGAGTGCCGCCAGCCGATGCTCCCGGAAATGCGCCCACGAAACGGGGGGCGAGGCCTCACCACGACGGCCCAAGGGCGGTCCAATATCGGCATCAGCCGGCGCGAACAGGTCGCTGGTATGACTGTAGGTCCCCAAGCCGGGCACGTCGACCCAGGTGCCGTATTCCTCATCGGCGCGAAAGAACTGCACCGGCGCTTTTTGCTCCGCGGCCAGTGCACGCACGCGGGTCATCCACTCGGGCCGCGCGTTCTTGGTGCCCCAGAGATCGATCTTCAGGGCAGTCGCTAGGGCAATCGCCTCGGCCGGACTGCCCGTACCATGCGACTCGATTTGCGCGGAGAAAATTTTCAGATTCGAAGGCAGCATCGTCCGTGCGCGCGGAGCGCGGCGACGCACGTTGGCGACGGAGTCGAGCGCACCCAGCACATTGAGGGCGTCGAGCGCGTAGTAGGTCGCGATCGGATTGCTGAGCCAGCCGGGCCGATCGCTGAAGCCGCCATCGGCGTTGGCGAGGGAGTGCAGCCACGCGATGCACGCCTCGCGTCGCGGTAGCGGGGCACCGAGCAGTTGGAGGGCCCGCAACGCGGCACGCGTATAGGCGACGTCGTCCACGCCCGCGAACATCGGCTGCGGCTGATAGGTGAACGCGCCACTCGGCAACTGGCACCCCTGCAGCCATGCGATCGTTTCGGCGGTCTTATCGTCGGAAAGTTTGAGTGCGCGCAACGCCTGCAGCCCCCACAGCGTGTTCATCACGTGACCGTCGCCCCCATCCGCGGCGCGCGTATTGTTGAAGCTGCCATTGGCGCGGCGGCGCTCGGTGACATAGGCGGGAAACGCCGGCGAGAGCGGCTCCAGCGGCAGGCCCAACAACACGTGCGATTGGATGACTCCGGTCTCCGATTGAAAGATCGGATAGCCGTGCTGCTCGTATTGGCGCAGGTAACCGAGCGGCGCCGTGAACGCCTTGATGCGATCGCGGAAATCAGTCGCTTCGTCCCCCAGCCATGCGAGTGCCTGGATCTGCTGCCACTCGAAGATGCGGCGCTCCTGCTCAAGCTTTTTGAGTTCCCGCGGATGATGCGTGCGCACGTAGTCGATCAGGGCGGACTTTTCCGGCGGCGGTTCGCCGAGCAAACGATAACTGCCGATGACTGCAAACGTCGGCGTGAGATGCGACCGCTGCTGATCATCGAAGGCGTAGCCGTGATCGGGGCGGGCGTGGGTCGCGAGATAACGCAGGATTTCGGCGCGGCCATTGAGTGACTGCGCCGTGAGACGCCAGGGGAGCGCGGCCACGGCGCCGGCGGCCGCGAGCGCTTTTAGGACAGTGCGGCGAGAAACGGGCATCTTCATTGGGCGCGTCATAGGAGTGGATTACTTTTCGACCTCTGGTTGTTTTTGCTGCTGCTTCTGGTTTCCGCCGCCCTTCTTGGTGACGTTTTCGTTGATGGGCCAGAGCGGGGAATCGACGCGGGCGGTTCTCAGGAAGGTCTCGACGCGCTTCACTGCATCGGGATTTTGTGCAGCGACATCGCTCTTCTCGAACGGATCCGCCTTCAAGTCGTAGAGTTCGATCGGTTGCTTGGTCCCGTGGCGGACGGCCTTCCAGTCGCCAATACGCGCGGCTTGGTTGAAGCCGCGCTCGTGAAACTCCCAGTAGAGGGGCGGGTGCTCGACGTTCTTCCCACCGAGCCAGGCGGACAGGACAGACACGCCGTCCATGCCGGGCGGGGCTTTCTGGCCGGTGAGTTCGGCCATCGTCGGCATGAAATCCCAAAAGGCCCACACTTGCTCGCTCGTGGCGCCGGCCTTGATGCGGCCCGGCCAGCGCGCAATGCTTGGCGTCCGCAGGCCGCCTTCATACATGTCGCGCTTGAAGCCGCGGAGATCGCCGGAGTGCTGGAACAGGGCGTCGCGGTAGACCGCGCCGTTGTCGCTGTTGAAAATCAACAGAGTGTTCTCATCCAACTCGAGTTCCTTGAGCAGCGCCATGATGCGACCGATGTCGCGATCGAGAAGCGTGATCATCGCGGCGATGGTCTTCAGATTAGTCGGCCACGCTTCGTTCTCATAAGGTTCCAGGCTCGGCACCTGGAGCTTCTGATGCGGGAGGGTGAACGCGGCGTAGAGGAAAAAAGGCCGGTCCTTGCTGCGGCGAATGAAGTCGAGCGCCTCGTTGGCAATGAGATCGTGTGAATAGGATTTCCCCCCGAGTTCGACGCGCTGGTCGTTGCGCCAGAGGTGATCGGGGTAATACTCGTGGGCCTGAAGCTGGCAGTTGTAGCCATAGAAGAAATCGAAGCCCATCTTAACGGGCGTGCTCGTCGAACCGGGATGACCCAGGCCCCATTTTCCGGTGATGCCCGTGGCATAGCCGGCGCGTTGCAGCAGGTGCGCGACGGTGAACGTGTCCGCTGGCATGGGCTCCTGCCCCTCGGGCTTGATCTCGCGATTACCGCGGATGGGCGTGTGGCCGTTGTGCTTGCCGGTCATCAGAGCACAACGCGACGGGGCGCACACCGTCGCGCCCGCGTAGGCCTGGGTGAACTTCGTCCCCTCGGCCGCGAGCCGGTCGAGGTGGGGTGTTTTGATGAGTTTTTGGCCGAAGGCGCCGACATCGCCGTAGCCAAGATCGTCGGCCAGCAGGAAGATGACGTTGGGCTTGCGGGGTTCAGCCGCGAGGGACACGCCGACACCGGCGAGCGTGCAGAGAGCGAGAAAACACTTTCGGATCATGGGAGTAGACTCGTTTAGAGGTCGAAGGTCGTCGTCAAGCGCCAGCTGCGCGGCTCCTGAACAAAGACGCGCTTGAAGCCGCTGAAGTCGGTGTTGAAACGGCCGGCCGTCACGCGGCTCTGGTTGAACGCGTTTTTCACGTTGAGCTGGAAAGTCGCGCGCGTCTTCAGCCACGGGAGACGGGCGCCGTAACCGGTGAAAAAGTCGCACGCCTGGATCACCTCGCCGTAGAATTTCTGGCCGTAGGTCGGCACTCCCGCACGCAAATCCATCTGCGTGTAGTTGTGGCTCTGGTACCGATACGCGCCTCCGGCGAAGAGGCCCTTGAGCCGACTGTCGCTGCCGAAGGTATAGCGCGTCGTGAAGCTGCCCTTGTGCGGACGCGTGCCGTAGGATTGCACCTGGACGTCGTCGTTGCTGTCAATTTGTTGCTCTAGGAACGCAATTTCCTGCGGAACGGTGCGCCCGGTCGCCGCGATGACCGTGCCCGGATCCTTCGATTTCACGTAGGCCGTAAAATCCGCGAACCAAGGCTCGCGTTCGCCAAAATAATTCGCGCGGGCGCGCTGCGTGTGCGAGTAAGTGAGGCGCAACGTCCACTGGCGCGTGGGGTTCGCCACGAATTCGAGTTCCTGCCCCGACGAAATCACATCGACCTGAAACGAGGTGAAGAAGGTCGTGTGCGCATCGTTCTCCGCCTGGGTGATCTTCCCGCTGTTCTGCAGATGCCCGAGGATGTTCGACACCGCCGTGGTGAAAAAATTTCCGCCGCCGACGCCGCCGGGAATAATCGGGGTGTCGTGGAGGAACTTGGTGTCGTATTGCGTCAGGCGGAGATAGTAGCGGCCATCCTTCGTAAAATCGATCATCAGGCCGCCGTCTCGTCCGTTCCCGTCGGTCGGCGGCGGCGGCACGCCCGGCAGCACCGTACGATCGAAGCGCGGTGGGCCGACGTTGGTCGACTGGTTGTAGAAAGCGGAAAAGCGGCTGTTGACGTGAAACACGGCGCCTTCGGTATGCGTCGTGGGCGAGTAGGCGTAGCGATTGAAGCGGCCGGTCGGCTCAAACTCCCCGGAAATGCGTTGCTTCGAGGTCACGCGCGGATCCGTCGCGGCGAGGCGCTCGGTGATGCCGTCGTTGAACACGATTTGATCGCGACGAAAGCCAAACGTCGTCACGAGGCGCTTGTTCCACCAGTAATTTTGCATCGCCAGCATCAGCGTGTCGGTCTGCTTGCCCGAATTATTGTTGGCCGCGGCGCTGGTCGGCGCACTCGCGTAGTGCGCATTCTTCAAGACGGTGGTGGTGCCGGTCGTGATGGCGACCGGCATCACGGGCACCGGCAGGCTCGGGTCGCCCTGATAGTAGGTCGTGAAGTCGTTCAGCGTTACGTAGTGTCGGCGAAAAAGCTGGTTCTGGGCGTTCTCAGGCGTGGCGTTGGCCACCGGCACGTTGTTGTCGTCGACGAGAATCTCCGTGCGATCACGTTTGTTGCGCTTCGTTTTTCCAGTCTCGAAAAGCCCCGTAAGCTGGTGTCGGCCCCACGGGCCGAAATCGTGCACAAATGCCGCCGTGAGACGGCCGACGTCATTGTTGAACGCGGCGGAATTAGGACGCCACTGACCTTCCATGTAATAGCGTCCGGCATTCGGATTCGGAATGGTCTTTGTCGGATCACGCGGATCGGGGAGCGTGACATTCGGGTCGGCACGAAGATCGATTTCATTGTTCGGCACGGCCCAGCTCGTGATGGAGGCAGCCGAGTCGGCGTGGAGCCAGGCCAGTTCGAACACGAAATCCTTCGCGACGCGCTGTTCGATGGCGGCCTGGTAGTTGCGGAAACTCTGGCTGAAGTGAGCGCCGGGGCCGTTGAAGGAGTAGGCCATCGGCAGGTCGCTCGCACTGAGCAGCGACTGGCCCTGATTGGTGCCGAGGCCGCCGCTTTGGAGCTTGTTGCGAAAATTGTAGAGCGTGTTGTCGGATTCGCTCATCACGATGCGATTATTCGTGCCGAAACTCGCGAGGCCGAGGGGCGTGTCCGTGGCGGCGGTAAACGTGTCCTTGAGTACGCGACCGTTGGCGCGCCACACACTGATCTGATCGGTGCCGTTCCATGGCCAGGTGGCATGGCGCTTGTAGGTCCCTCGCTCGATCGCGCCGCGCACGGTGGTGCTCACCCAGGGTTTATAGGTGACGGCCGCGGTGCCTCGGCGGAAGTCCTCGAAATCCCAGTGCCGCCAACCCTCGCGGCTGCTGTCCACGCCAATGACGCGCACGGCGAGCTGCCGCGGCAAGAGCACGTAATTGAGGTCGGCCTCGTAGCGTTTTTGCGCCCACTCGCCGAGCTGCATTCGCGTGGTGTATTTGTTGCGAACGACGTTCGCGCGCTTCGTGGTGAGCGTCACGAGGCCGCCCGCGCTGCCGAGCCCGAAGAGCACGGAGTTGGGTCCGCTGGCAACCTCCACGCGCTCGACGTTGTAATTATCCTGCGGCGCGAGAGTCTCCATCAGGTCGATTGCGAACGAACCCTGAATGCCGCGCACGCGAAAATCACCGGTGGTGCCATCGGCGTTGCGGGCCGTGGGATTGTTAAAGCCCTGGTTTGAGTCTTCGAATTCGCCCTCAACGTTTGTCGCGTAAGCAAGCATCTCGCCAATATTGTTCGCCGCGATATCGGAGAGAAACTCCGGCGTGAACACTGAGATGCTCGCCGCGGTATCCCGGAGACTCGAATTCAAGCGGCTGCCCGAGGTGGTATTGCCGGCTTGGTAGCCGGTGTCGTCATTGGCGTTCACTTCGAAGGGCGACAGCGTGAGCGTTTCGTCCTTCGCGGGCTCAGCTTTCGCGGGAACCGTGGGAGGCGGAACCGCTTGCGCGAACCCCCTAGCGAGGCAGCCAAGCGCGACCGCGCCCGCGAACCAAGCGCGTGCGCAGCTGCCGAACGAGAGGCTCGGGAATCTGGTTTTCATAAGTGTCAGTGGCAACGCCGGCGCTGGGTCAGAACGTGATCGGAGTGGCGCGAATGAAACTCTCCGGCTCCGGCACGGCAGAGCTTCGGGCCTGACATCGGTACGGCGTTGGCATGAGGCGAAATCACGGCGCGATGCTTTGGGTGCGACCAGTTTAGCAACAAGCCCGAACTGCCGCAGCGCACGTCCGTGGCACAAAAGTAACTCTCCGCGCAGATGCGTCACCATGCGTCGGGCTCATTTCGAGACTCACGAGGACGCGCACAGTCGGCTCAGGATTTTCCGGGCGGTGCGGGTGGATGGCGAATAACCTCGGTCAGGCCACCCTGTGCAAGGTGGCGAGGCTCTAATCAAATCGTGTTTTCGTCGACCGGCATGAGCGCGCCATGGCCGATGGAGCATCGGCATGCCGGCGCGCCCGAGCAGCCCGGGATAGTGCACGGAATTCTTCGTTTAGGTCAGCGATTTCCTGAGCCGGACCGCAGTTGAATCCGCTCAAAACGAAAACGTGCTCGAGAGCAGCCAGCGGGTCTCATTCGGGATGCGAATGACGGCGATGCTTCCGTCGGGATTGGCGGTCACGGGAATGTCTTCGCCGTTGCCCCAGGCGTTGCGGACGTTGAGTTGCAGGCGCCACTCGACGTTCTTAAAAATCCGACGGCGGTAGCCGACCCAGACGTCCCCGGCGAGTTCTTCGGGGCCGTAAAAGGGGTGCGCAAGATCGGGGAACTGCGTCTGCATTACCTCGTCGTTGTCGCTGATCTGGCTCGTGCTGGTGAAACGCTTGTCGGTCTCGAGGATTTTCTTCTTCAGCGCTTCGCCAGTGAGGAAAGGTGCGCCGATGGCAATTTTCCCCTGCCAGCGGATCGCGGCGCCGACGCTCAACTTGTTCAGAAGGGGATGTTCGAAGCCCTTGAGATCGTAGGCGGAGACGAAATTCGCGCGCCATTTGCGCTGTTCAGGCGAGACCGCGCCATCGCGCGCGACCGTCGCGGCGAGCGGCGTGCCAATGTTTCCCGCGAAGCGTGCGCCGAGGGTTTGGCGCTCGGGCAAGGCCGGACCCTGATCGATGCCGAGCAGGTTGAATTTGACGAGATTCGCAAACACGGCGTCGGCGACCTTCTTGGTCAAGCGCGCGGAGCCGTTGACCACGGTCTCTTGTTTGGCGACGTTGGCCGAGACGCGCCAGCGCTTGGTGATATTGCCGACGAGTTCGATCTCAGTGCCACGGGCGTCGAGGTCGCTGGAATCAGTCAGACCCTGGATGCTGTCGGCCTGCAGCGTGCCGGTGGGCGAGAAACGCAGGTTCTTCAACTTGTTCGTGGGCTCCGGCAGGATCTGAAATAGCGCTGCGAAAAGCTGATCGTACGAATTGTAGCCGGCGGCGGTGACGCCGGGGATCGAACCGAAGGGAATGCCTTCGGTCCGCGCGACCACGTAGCGGCTGCCGATAAAGGTGGGGAAGTCGAAGGTCTGCTGGGTCGCACCCTGCGCATTGTTGCTCGAATGGGTTTGCAGGGTCTGGAACCAGTTCGCGCGCAGCGAAACGCGGCGATCGAGAAACTCGACGAGGATGCCGCGCTCCTTGGTGGTGCCGGCCGGGGCGGCGATGATCGCGCCATGAAGGTTCGTGCGCACATTCACCGGATTGAAGTTGCCGGAAACGTTCACGTACGCGCCCAGCTCCATGCCCAAGGGAAGCTTCGAGCTAATGCGGCGGGGGAGCCGGCCGACGACGCTCCACGTGAAATGGCGGCCCCGTTCGTCGAGATCGGGCGCGGCCTTGAGGCGCGTGCCAGAAATGTCGAGCGTGTCGTCGGCGAACCGCTTATTCCCCTCGCTCGAAAAAGTTTTCAGGTTGTCCCAGCGCCAGCCGACCACGCTCACGAGCGTGTCCTTGAAGAAATCGCTTTTCAGGCTGACTGACTGCGAGTCGATGAGCTGCCGGCTTTTCGAGCCGCCATTGAGAAAGCGGAGCACGGAGAGCGGCTCGGTGACCATGCGCTTGTTCGGGAAGTCGAAGAAACTGACATTATAGACGTCGCCCTCCCGCGGGATCCTCGCCGTCACGAGATCGGTGATACGGACGCCGCCGAGGGAATTGGCGCCGAGCACGGAGGGCCCAATGTACTGCACGACGACTGGAGCGGTGCGGAAGGCGCCTCCGATCGTGTCCTGAAACACGTCGGTGTTCAGGTTCCGTGTCTTGCTGGCCCAGCCGAGGGCGTAGGTGCGGTTGAAGGCATCGATGCGCTGGGTGTTGTGCAAACCGGTGAGGGTGTGATTGCCGAGCGGGAGCCCGAAAAGTTTGATCCGGCGATCCTCCAGATCGAGCCGGTAGAAGGCCGTGGCGCGAAATGCTTCGCGGCCCCGATCCTGGATGCGATCTTGGATTCCCTGCTGGCTGGTGAAGGGGCGGCCGACGTTGGGATTGGGCTGATCGTTGGGCAGGTACTGGGCAATGTCGATGGAGAGGGCGCTCGGGGCCGATCCGCCGCCGTTGCTGCCAAAAGAAAACGGGAGCGCGCGCGAGGAACGGGTCTTTTGCTGATCATACGCGATCTCGACGCCGCCGTGCCCGTCAAACAGTTCCTGGCTGAACGCGATGTTGCCGTCCTGGAAGGTCTGATCGACGTGATTCAATCCGCCGGAGAGGAGGTGCCGCCGATAGTCGAGGATGTTGCGGTCTTGAATGACCGGCGCCACGAAGCCGGACTGGATAACGGTGGCACTGTAGAACATGTCGATCGCCGGCCGGAGATTCGGATTTTGAGCGTAGCGCACCCGGCCCATGATGCCGGCGATACCGGCGAGTGCGGGGTTGTTCGAACTCTTGTAGCCGGCCGCCGACTGGCCCGGCGTATCGAAGATCAGCGGAATCTGGATGAAGTAGGGCACGGAGATGCCGGGGTACTTCAACACGAGGTCGGACGAGCTCAGGCGGTTGTCCACGGTGACCTTGGGCACCCAGGTGAACGTCGCCGCGCCCCGTTTCAGCCGAGGATCCAAAATGACGCCCGGAATGTCGTCGATCCTGGGATCCGGCGTTTCGAAGAAGATGCTCATCGAGTTGAGCGGCGGTATCACATTGATCGGTACAGACGCGCTGTCGCCGATTTCACCCGCGACGCGCACGGTGGTTTTGCCGACCATCGGGGTGCGCTGGCCGTCGCGGAGCACGACCTCGAGCGCGCCGAAGACGCGGCGCTTCCCGTCGAAGGCGGGCTCCTGCTCGAAATTGTTCTGTTCGTTGACGGTGGCAAAGCGGAAGGCGATGCGGTCCTTGGAGAGGACGCGGTTGAGATCGAGGGTGGCGCGGTAGGAATTTTCCGAACCGAAACGCGTGCCAATTTCGGTGCGGTTGCGGTTGAGCAGGGGGCGGCTGGTGGACGCCTCGATAATGCCGGCGGGATTACCGATGCCGAAGAGCAGCGAATTGGGACCACGGCTGATCGTGACACGCGACGTGTTGTACGAATCGAACGGGATGTCGGTGACGAAATAGTCGCGGGTGTTGGTGGCGGGGCCGATGCCGCGGACGCGCTGGTTGCCCTGGGGATTCTCGCGGTTCTCGGACTGGTCGGGCCGAACGCTGGGATCACCGCCGGCGAAATTCCCAAAAACGCCGCCGACCTCGGTGCCCGTGGTCATCGAAAGCAGTTCGCCGACATTGGTCGTCGCGGTGTCGGTGAGGAACTCGGGCGTGATGATGCTGATAGACGCGCCGACATCACGCAGCGCAGTGTTAATGCGCGTGCCGGCGAGCGTGCTGTTGGCGGAGTAGCCGACGCTGTCGCTCTCGCGGATCACGAACGGGTCGAGCTTGATCGCTTCGTCGCCGGAATTCGTGGAGACGGGGGCTGGTTCGGTGGGAATTCGCTTTTCCTTTGGCGGCAGGGTGTCGGCGGCGCGGTTGGGCGCAGCGACGGCGCACAGCAGAATGACGACCGAAGCAAGGCGGCGGCAGGACGTGACCCAAGGTCTCATGGCGAATCTGAGGACAAAAACGGCGCGGTTGGTGGATGCAGTAATGCAAAAATCAGTCGAGCATCATGAGGATGAGTCGAGGATTTTATCGGTGACAATTCAGCGTCGATCAGGTGGACGCCCACCGGCCCTCGGATAACACCGCGGTGGTCCTTTGGGGAGACCACGGATATGAAATCGTTTCCCCGTTGGGTGCTTTAGACATTTTCCCGGTGTCAAAGTAATCCTGCTCTCAATTGATCTCACGGCGGAGAGCCCATCGAAAATGGGGGATAAGATCGGAGGCCGAAACGGTGCTTGGGCGAGTCGATCCCGATCATCCGGAACCCGCACCTTTGCCCTCCAGAGCGAACCCTATTGTTCGCGGGACGGCCCAGAACAGCCGGTCGGAATTGCTTAATGCGGGCCGGCTTGGTCGTGAGCTTGAGCACCAACCGTTGCAGGCGGAGGCGGTGGGGGGACTCATTCGTTCTCGTTGTAACGGTGCCTGCGACGAGGACGCTGGCGCGTGCGGGAAGCCCATTTTTTTGGAGGTGCGCAGGGCCACTGATATTCGACAACGACCTATCTCCAGGAAAAATCTCTCCTGGCCGCACGTCCGACGACAGCCGTGGTCGTTGGCTGTACTGACTGGTTCGGCGTTCGGAGGGAATGGCGCGCCCATCGTCGAGATGAAAACAGAGGTTCTTCATGCGCTGGAAATCGTCCTGTCCAAAATCTTCCTAGCAAACTTCGGAAAACGAAGGCTCGGCCCCAACCAGCGACCAGCTGCCACCGGCAATCATCCCGGCTTCCTCCGAGCCAAAGCGTCGGACGTTACTGAAGTGGCTCCGGGACGTGAGGGCAGCTTAACGAGGAGCAATAACCGACGCCCCTTTAAGCATACTTTAAACATATGTCCGCAACTTCGCTTTTGCCCGAGAACATCCATCCGCTCACGGATTTTCGACGATCGCATCTCTCCAGAAAATAGCTTCTTAGCCCAACGTCGAAGATCAGCCACGCCCGCTGGGCTGACGGTTGAATAATAATAAATACCCGCGAACGCGGCCCTCGCGCGATCCCTTCGCTCCCATCCCGAGCCCTTCGGGCTTCCTGGAATCACTTTAGCCTGAAGGTAAACCCCTTTACTAAAATTGTTCTGGATTGGGCGTGCAGATGCCGCTCGGAGGCGGCATTTCCCCTTAAGCAGCGAGATTGATGCTCGTCCGCGATGGCCCCCCGTCCACGCAAACCCTGCTCTATTCTCCAGGCATAAGTCCAACCCCACGCACCCATGACTTCAATCCCTCCCTCTCGATCGATCTCGGCCGCCGCCGCCGCGCGGCGGCGGCTTATCTCGCTCCCGTTGGCGGCGCTCGCGTTCTTCACTGGCTCCCTTTTCGCCCAGACGGCCAATACCGGCACCATCGAAGGCCGCGTGCAGAACGAGGTGACCGGCCGGTATCTGGGCAATTCCCGGATTATGGTGAAAGGTTCCGACCTGCGGGTCCTGACCGACGAGTCCGGCAGTTATCGTCTCACCGATGTGCCCAGTGGGCCAATTGTCCTCGAGGTGTTCTACACCGGCCTCGACCTCCAGGAGATCGCGCTGAAGGTTCCGGCGGGGCAGACCGTCACGCGGAACATCAGCCTGACCAACCGGGCTTTGTATGGAGAGTCCGGCAAGGGCGGAGTGGTGAAGCTCGATCCTTTTACGGTGGGTGCCGCTAAGGTCACGGATCAGGCGTCGATCGCCATCAACGAGCAGCGGTTTGCCCCCAATATCAAAAACATCGTGGCGGTGGGAGATATCAGCGAGCAGCCGGACGGCAATATCGGCGAGTTTTTAAAAATGCTGCCCGGGGTGTCCACCGCCGGTAGCGGCAGCGTGCCGGCGAGCATTTACATTCGCGGATTTCCGCCCAACACGACGACGTTCACGGTCGACGGGGCGACCATCGCCAGCACCGGCTTCGGCGCTCCGGATCGCACGGTACAAACCTCGAATCAAACGCCGGGCACGGGCATTTCCAGGCTGGAAGTCACCAAAGTGCCGACACCCGCCACCGCCGCTGACACCATGGCGGGATCGGTGAACATGGTCACGAGGACCGCCTTTGAAGCGGATCGAGCCTCGTTCGCCTACCAAGTAAACCTAGCGGGTGTACTTTCGGAAATCTCGCTCAAGAAGGAACCCACTGGCTGGGAGAGAGACCTGGTTTTGGTGAAACCAGGCTATGGCTTCGTTTATACCAAGCCGGTGAACAAGGATTTCGGATTTGTGGTTTCCGCATCGGCTTCCGACCGGCAGAGACCCGGGGAAACCATTACCCCGGTCAACAACGTCAATAGCGCGAGCTACGGGTCTTCGCCGAGCAAACCCATGTTCCAATCGTATGTCTACGGATCCAATTCGGCGATCTTCTCGCTCGCCAACGCTGCCCTGAAAGTAGACTGGCGGGTCGGGCCAAATTCGGTGCTGTCTTCCAGCTTTGAAACCTACCATTGGCGCGGAATTAGCGAAGGCTTCAGCTTTACTCGCGGCGCCGGAATCGAGGCCACCCCGACCGTCGCGGTGGCGGACGGTGGGGTGGCGGGTAGCTTTGGGCCGGACTCTACGATCGGAGCAACGGGCCGCGGCGGTCTCACGTATAGCACGAGTTTCAACACCAACAACAAAGGCGGTCTGCGCGGCAGCCTTCGCTACACGTACAGCGCAAAAGATTGGAACATCACTCTGCAGGGCGGCTACGCCAAGGCGAGGTACTGGTTGACCGACGAAAGCGGGGTCGGCATCGGCAATCGCACCTTCGCCAACTTTGGCACGAGCGTGAACATTCCCATCCGGGTGGAGCTCCGCAACATCGATCCGGTAAAAGGGCCGGGCTCGATCAAAGTTTTCAACAACAACAACCAGGAGCTAAATGTCTACGACCGCAGTATCCTCGCGGCCACGAACATCACCGGCGCCGCCTTCGCCGAACCTCGATACAGCGCCGATCTGATCAACGACGAGAAGGTGGATATCAAACGGAAGCTCAGCTTTCTTTCCTTCCCGGCCTCGGTTCAAATCGGAGGCCTGCGCCGGGAGCGGAAATATTCATACACGAACGCACCTTCGAATTGGACGTATCAGGGGCCCAATGGAAACCAGTCGGCCCTGCCTTATGTCATCACCCGGAAATTCAAAGAGGGGGAGCCCGAGGGCAAAGTCGTTCCCCTGGTTTCGCCGGTCCTGGCCTATCGGGCGTGGCAGCAGAATCCGGCCCTCTTCTTGCAGACGCCGGCGCAGCAGACCACCGCTTTGGTGGCCAAACTCTCGAGCTCGGAACATATCCGGGAGCAGGCCGAGGCCCTGTATTTTCAAGTGGAGGGTCGCTTCTTTAACAGCCGTTTGAATGTCCTGACCGGACTCCGCTACGAAAGAACGATCAGCCAGGGACAGGGATCGCTGAATACCCCCGATGCGGTCTGGCAGCGCAATGCCAACGGAACGTATGTCCTGAGTGCCGACGGCGCCCGCACCCGCAAGGCCGAGGCGGGTGCCGCGGGTTCATTAGCGGAAGCGAGGCTCTTGTGGACGGAGCTGGGCGCCAAATCAGCGAGGTCTTATGGCGACTTATATCCGAGTTTGCATCTGACGTATAATATTACCGACCAGCTGCTGACTCGCGCCGCTTTTGCCCAAACGTACGGCCGGCCGAACTTCAGCTTTGTCGTGCCCAAGACCGTCGTCAGTGAAAGGACCGACAGCGAAGGGGATTCTACTGGCGGCAAGCTGACCGTGCGCAATCCCGGTCTGAAGCCATGGACGGCAAACAATTATGACCTCACCCTCGAGTATTACACCAACCAAGGCGGGGTGTTTGGCGTCGGGGTTTTCCGCAAGGAAGTGAAAAACTTTTTCAGTTCGGTGGTGTCGCCCGCGCGGGAATCCGATCTCATTGAAGCTGGCCTCGATCCCAAGACCACGGACCTGGCCGGCTGGACCCTTGCCACTACCGTCAACTCCGAGGCGGCAGAGGTGAATGGATATGAAATCAATATGAGCCAGTCGCTGCTGCCCCTTGACCGGTGGACGTTCGGATGGGGCCGGAATTTCCACGTGTTTGCGAATGTCACCAAACTCAAAATGAGTGGCCCGGGCGCGGCCTCCCTGAACGGATTCCTGCCGCTGGGCATCAACGGGGGTGTCCGGTTCAACAAGAAGCCGCTGATGCTTTCCGTGAACTTTGCCTACCGCGACTCTGAAGTCAGTGCGAGGCCCACTAATTTTGGACCGAACGGCGAAACCTACATTCCCTCGAGGACGCATACCGACGTCGCGCTGGGCATTAACCTGAAACGGAATCTGGATTTCTTCTTCAATGTGCGAAATCTATTAGACGTGCCCGGCCGCTCCGAGAAGAGGAGCGATGTGCTTCCCACCTATGCCCGGTCAAATGGCACCAGTGATACCGGCGCCGTCTTTAGTGCGGGCATCAAAGGCTCGTTCTAGGCCCATGGAGAGCACCGGCGCCCCGTCATCTTCGTGGCTGGGCTCCGCTCGGGCGCTGGGGCTCTGGGGAGCCTTGGCCATCACCACGGCCTGCGCCGCCCAGCCGTACGACCTCCTCCTCAAGGGGGGGCACCTCTTCGACGCGAAGAATCAGATCGACGCACCGCGGGACGTGGCAATTACCAGAGGCCGCATTGCCGCCGTCGCGCCAAATATCGCCGCCGACCAGGCGCGGAAAGTGATCGATGTCGCCGGCCTTTACGTAGCGCCCGGCTTCATCGACCTCCATACCCACGTCTTCACCGGCATTGAGCCGCGCAACACCATCGGAGGCGGCGTGCACAGCCTGTGGCCAGACGGATTCACCTTGCGCGCGGGAGTCACCACCGCCGTCGATGCCGGGAGCTCGGGCTGGCGCAATTTCCCCGCCTTTCATCAGCACATCATCAAGCTTTCCCAGACGCGCATCCTCGCCTTTCTCAATATTGTCGGGTTCGGCATGAGTCGCAATCAACAGGACCTCGGGGACGCCGACCCCGCAGTGACCGCCAGTTTCATTCGCCAGCACCCCGGGCTGATCGTCGGCGTCAAAACCGCCCACTGGCGTTATCCTACCTGGGATATCGTCGAGCGCACCCTGGAGGCCGGACGCCTTGCCGACGTGCCCATCATGGTCGACTTCGGGACTTTCTTTCCCCAGCAGCGACCTTTCGAAGAACTCGTTGGCAATCGTCTTCGCCCCGGTGATATCACCACCCATGTCTATCTGCCCAGCGTCCCCATGCTGGATGCGCAGGGCCGGCTGCGGCCCTATCTCCTGGAAGCTCAGCGGCGGGGCGTCATTTTCGACGCCGGCCACGGCGCGGGCAGTTTCGAATACCGGCAGGCCGTTCCCGCTACCCGGGACGGCTTCTGGCCCAATTCCATCAGCACGGATCTTCACGCCGGCAACATCAACCGCGGCATGAAAGACATGGCCCATGTGATGTCGAAGTTTCTCAACCTGGGTCTTCCCCTGCCCGAAGTCATTGCCCGCTCCACCTGGGCGCCCGCTCAGATCATCAAACGCCCAGACCTCGGCCACCTCAGTGTGGGCGCCGGCGCCGACATCGCCGTCTTTGGCCAGCGTACCGGAAAATTTGGATTTTATGACATCGTCGGCGGTCGCGCCTCCGGCGACCGGAAGATCGAATGCGAGCTGACTCTGCGCGACGGCCAGGTCGTCTGGGATCTCAACGGGATTTCCATGGAACCTTGGGAGAAACTTCCTCCCAACGCCCGGAATAAGTGAGCACTCAGAAGCTTGACCGTATCCATACCGCCCCGAGCGCAAACGCGTTTTGCCCCGGGCGAGAAGAAACACCCTTCTTCGTCGCCCTGCGCGTGAACGCAGGAACCTCCAGCCAGCCCGCCGCTCACGCGACGCGCGACCACGGCGCTGTTTCTCCGGAGCCGAATCGCTTTCCACCAGTGAGGAGACAAGAAACCAATTGATGGAAGGTTGGCGCTGGTGCCACGCCGAATGGATCAGTCGAAAACAGCACGCCCCGAGCGGCGGCCCGACAATCGATGGCCGCGGCACGGTAAACCCCTCCCTGCAAATCCAGTTTCCTAGCACCGCCCCAAAAGCGGATTTTGGCCGTGACCGAAAAAAACTACCCGTGCGCAGCGCAGGAACGTTTTACGAATGCTCTTTCTTAGGAGAGCGCGAGAGGGTGGGTGGTGGGGGAGCGAAGCACGCCTTCGTGGCGACCATCGGCGACAGGAGTGTCGCCGGTCCGTCGGATGGGCGACACTCTTGTCGCCCCTGCTGCATGGGAGCCCCCCCACCCCAGAACAAGTTTTGGCCGCGGCTGGAAGAAACAGCTTTCCAGGCCCACCAACGATTTGCAGAAGCTGTTTCATGGGAGCGCGAGAGGGTGGGTGGTGGGGGAGCGAAGCACGCCTTCGTGGCCACCATCGGCGACAGGAGTGTCGCCGGTCCGTCGGATGGGCGACACTCTTGTCGCCCCTGC
>CAMDOF010000081.1 GCA_945903465.1 Opitutus sp. GAS368 | reverse complement strand
GCCCGTGCCCGCGCTGCCCGTGCCCGCGCTGCCCGCGCCCGCGCCGCCCGTGCGCGCGCTGCCCGCGGTCGGGGCCGAGCGGATCGTCGCCGAAGCTGCTGGCACGATGCTCCCGATCGTTGACACGTCATCCGCGCCCCCCGGCACCGACCGGCGCAAGTCGCGGAAAGTTCACTGGCAAGAAGCGCGACTGACCGCCGCGCCCAACACGGCACCGCCACCACCCACTGTGCCGCCACGGGGCCGAAGCCGCGGTCGCCCATGCCGCCGCAGCAACACGACACCACCACCACCCACTATGCGGCCACGCTCGGTGACGTCACCGACACTGGCCTGCGCTGGGCGCAGTGCGTCCACTCCGCCGCGTGGAGCTTGAACACCCAGATTCACGCCGTCGGCCACGGTGCCCCGTAGATCGCCGACCAAGCGCAGATCCCATTTGGTGCCCAAGGCTATTAAACCGTCGATCGGTTTCACGTCTGCGACTCCTTCAGCGCCGCCGCGACCGATCACGCGCAAGCCACGGACGACGTCACCCCTTTGCGCGAGGCCGCCCTCCGCGCAAGCGACTCCGCGCAGGTGCTCGCCGCCCTGCGCCCCCGCCCTGAGCGCCCGGAAATCTCCGACCCGCAAGCCTCGGTCCGCGCCGCGCTGCGGTATTTGGAGAATCGCCCCGCACAACACGACTACGCCTACGCCCTAGCGCACGATTTACCCGTGGATTCGGTCTAGTCGAAAGTGGCCATAAACACCTCCTGCAAGTCCCGCTCAAAAAATCCGGAGCCTGATGGGAAGAGTCGCCTGGCCACGCGAGGTGCCAGCTTCACACCCTCTTGGTGGCGTGCGAATACTCCGGCGTGGTGCGCGAGTCGCCTGGCCACGCGAGGTGCCAGCTTCACACCCTCCGCGCCAATCACCTCTGGAACAAATACTGGTCCAATAACTAACCGCTTCATTTTCGATTACACCCGTCTACGACCCCCTGACCGCAACGCCATTTACTCGAGACCGTCGGCGCGTTGAGAATACCACACGCTCAGTTGCAATGTGAACAAGCGAGATAAACCCCCGCACCCCATGCCAACATAACCACCGCCAACGCGGACGTACTCACAGATATTATATCGACCGGCTTCACCGCTCGCTTCCCCTGCGCGCTACTGGAGCCAACTGAAAAAACGACTACTGAAAATTGTTTAAAATCAGCGGTGGCCCCATCGGCCGCTTTGACCCGCGTGATGCTAGCTTGGGGAAGCGCATGGATCCGCTTTTCGGTATTTTCAAGAGCAGCACGCAAGGCGCCTTTGGCCTAAAAATCGCCACCTTGAGCGGCTGGGATCTGTCCGGTGGCGCGATGCTAACTTTCCAACCGCTTATATTTGTCGGGATCATCTCAGTCATTCCCGGCGTCGGCGTTTGACTGAGCGCGCCCAGCGCCAAGGGCGAGGTCGCCCAGCGAAACGAAAATCCTCCAAAAAAATAAACCGAGGAAAAATGATTCCAAAAAAAGGGTAACCCGCGGAGCCGTTGTCTCCACCGATTTAAGCAGCGGGAACCCGTCAAACAAAGCGCAGGCGGAAACCTCAGCAAAATGCTGATACGAGGAAAGCAGAACCCTCCAGGAAAAATGTGCCCTCTAAAAAAATCTCCCGACCGCTCGGCCAACCCACCAACCCGCCACCGATCATCGATCGCGCGCTTCGCTTCAACTGATGAGGAGCAAACGCGACGGCGCGCCCAGCGGCGTTTCGGGCGCGCGGTGCACGCACGGAGGAACCGGACTGCCTGGCCAGTCCACCGCGATCCGCCACAGGTTGCCGACTCCAAAAGAAAACGGTCGCGCCCCAGGCCCCGCCGCATAATGCAGATCGTAGCAGTGTTCATTTAGGAAAATCCGGAAGCCGTCATCGTCGACCCCGCCGAAGGCCTGAAGAAGCTCGGCGCGCGTGGCCGGCAGATCGACCCGCCGGACCGCGTCCTCATTTTTTAGGCCCTCACTTGCAGGCCCAAAGTACGTGCACAAATAAGTCGAGGCCTCCACGGGGGAACTATCCGCGTGAAAGGAAAACACATCCGTAACGACGGGCCCCGGTTGCTCATCGCGCGGATAACCGGCGATGCAGTTGAGCGCAGGATCAAGTTCCTGCTCACTCAAGCGTCGCAGGTCCTCGAGGAGCACGTCGATCGCGACTCGGCCCGCTGCACTCAGCACGAGCGACCGCAAAGTGGGACCGTCGAGGGTCATAATTCCTTCGCCTACCCCAAGCTGCGCCACCACCTCACCGAAATCGCCGGGCAAGGTCCGCTCCCAACAGAGCGCGTTAACACCAGCGGTGAACGGTGTGCTCACGAGTTCATAAAAACTCTGCACTCGCTGGAGGCGAGGGTAGTCGACAGGCAGAACCAAGGATTCCATACCCACGTCTACCGATAAGCGGACGACGATGGCGAGGCGGGAAGCAGCGTGGCGATTAGCGGGCATCAAAACGGCGGACGAATGCACCCGACACGATGACCGCCACCGCCTTTTCACCGGATTCGCGGGCGCCGCTGAGGGCGCGCCCGGCTGCGGCCGCGGACCGCAGTTGTTCGCGCGCTCCCCCCAAGCCAGCCGCGGTCTGGCTACCTGCTCCAGCCACGTACGTTTGAAAAATCACTCGATCCCGCTAGGCCACGGCAAAAAATACACCCGATAGCGAACGCCTCGATAAAAAACGTCCAAGGCTGGGGCCTCACTCTGACCGGCCCTCGCCCATTCGCGGCCTCAGTCCAAATGCGGCGAATATTCCGGCACGAGGATTCGAAGCGCTTCCTTCAATTGATTTGGCTCCAGCTCATTCATCCGCGCTTCGAGCCCGTGCATCGCGGCCAGATCAAACGTCCCCGATCCACGAAATTGCATGATCCGCGGATGCGCCGTCGGCGCGTACGCTTCCGTGTGATGTTGCAATTCCTCGAAAAGTTTTTCACCCGGCTTCAAGCCGCTAAAAATAATCTCGATATCCTCCCCCACGCGGAAACCACTCAGCTCAATCATCTGCCTCGCGAGATCGACGATTTTCACCGGTTGCCCCATATCCAAAACAAAAATTTCGCCACCTTTGCCTAGAACAAAACTCTGCAACACCAACCCCACCGCCTCCGGAATCGTCATAAAGTAACGCGTCACGTCAGGATGCGTCACCGTCACCGGCCCGCCCCGATCGATCTGCCGCTTAAAGATCGGGATCACACTGCCAGACGAACCCAAGACATTACCAAAGCGCACGGCCATGAACTTGGTGCGCGCCCGGCACGCCGTGGCGGCCCGCTCGGAAGTCGCTAGAGGAGAAGCCGAACCCGCCGCGCCTGGCCACGCTGGCGGCAACGCCTCGGGGATTGACCCCGTGGGCGTCGGCACATCCGGCAACGCCGCGAGCGCCATCAATTGCAACTCGGCGAGTCGCTTGGTCGCGCCCATCACATTCGTTGGGTTGATCGCCTTATCCGTCGAGATCAGAACAAAACCCTCCGCGCCAAAGGCGGCGGCGATTTCCGCGATCTGCCGCGTACCGACTGCATTGTTGCGAATCGCCGCGGCGGGCTGCCGTTCCATTAAAAAGACGTGCTTGTGGGCGGCCGCATGAAAAATCACCTGGGGCCGATAGCGCCCAAAAATATACTCGATCCGCCGCCGATCCAAGACATCCGCCACCAGAGGAATCATCACGCCGGAGAAACCGCGTTCATTAAGCTCCTGCTCGATCAAAAAGAGGGCGGCCTCACTTTGGTCTAACAACAGCAAGCGCTGCGGATTCAACGCGACAATCTGCCGGCACGCCTCCGAGCCGATACTACCACCCGCGCCCGTTACCATCACCACCTTGCCTGACAACGCGCTCCGGATCCCCTGAGTATCCAAGTCCACCACCGAGCGACCGAGCAAATCTTGCACCTCTACGGCCCGGATTCGGTTCACCCGCACTCGGCCGGACGCTAATTCCTCCAGCGAAGGCAGCGTTTCCACCTTCAGCCCGCGCGCCGTCGTTACCGCCACAATTTCCCGGAGCCGCTTGGCAGAAGCCGAGGGCATCGCGATCACCGCCTTCGCGAGCCGATCGGTGTCAGGGACCTCACCGATCAACTCTGGGCGACCCACGACTAAAACACCGTGGATGAGCTTGCCGTGCTTTGACTTGTCATCATCGAAAAACATCACCGGTTTAAACCCTCGGCCTGGGGAGCCGAGAAACTCCTTGGCCAGCGTCGCTCCCGCATCACCCGCTCCAATAATGGCGATGTGTTCGATCTTCGCGTTCTGCTCACCGGATGAGCGGGCACCGCCCGTCAACCGCTCCCGATAAAGTCGCACCGCCATCCGGCCGGCGCACAAACCACCAAAACAAAGCATAAAATCCGTCAACAACACCCCGCGGGGCACCGACAACTGCGCCTGTTCAAAAGACTTGAGCAGCAGCAGAGCGATGCTCGCAACCAGCATCGCCCAGAGGAGCCGGGCGAGATCCGGCACACTGAAATAGGTCATCACGTTGCTCGTTTGCCGCCAGGCCACCAAAGCGGCCAGCTTGATACCGATGACCCATGGCAGCAGGCGCAAACGACCCAACTGCTGCCCCTCATCGACCAAGAAATCGAACCGGATCTCGTAAGCTAGGTAAAAGCTCGCCGCCACGACCGCAGCGTAAAGCCCCAGCAAAATGGCTGTGCGCCGAAGGGGCAATTCTGACCTAAGCGGCCGAACCAATGGAGTGATTAAATCAAGCATGAATTAAGGGAAAGCAACGAATCGCGGAACCGACTGGTCGCAACCGAGCGCACCAACCGATTTCTGGATCGAGCAAGAAAAAGGAAAATGAAAATAAGTTATGAAGAATTTCTACGAAATGACTGAAGATAACCGCCGCCGAGGCTTCGCGGGAGCCGACCCCTCAGTCGCCCGAGGTAATCCCTCAGCCCTCCCTTGCGCCCGACCCCGGTGAAAAATCTCAAAACATTTGCCCTCCTTTGGCAAGGCTTCGGTCCAGCCACGGCAAACAGACCCATAAACATCCTGACGCGGGCAAACGGAAAACATACTCAAAGCTCAAGATGATCGAACTACGTGTGCTGGGAAGCCAAGGGGTGAAGTGGGTGCAACGCTAGGTGAGGGCGGCGGAGGACAGGCTGCTTGGGGCTTGGCCGGCGCTGGCCGCACCAGCCCGGAACCAGGTTAACGCACTCACGGGGAATGGCGCGATCATGGGGCCAACTCCGCCCGCCACCGGACCTACACGGCACCGACCCTGCGGTCAGTCCGCGACCGCCCGAGGCCAACGCCCCGCCGCCCCGCCGCGCCTCCTCAACGCCCCCTCCGGCCTCCCTCCGCAGTCGCCGCGCGCGCCACCACACGCGCCTGCCGCGCCGTCCGATCAAAGCTCCAACGCAAAATCGGCGCCGCCACACTGTGCAGCCAAGCCAATGCCGACAGGGGTAATCCCGGGGTCACACTGAAACGTCCCCGCGCCAAACCCTCCCACGTTGCCCTTGCGACCGCCTCCGCGGTCCACAAACCCGCACCCGCCGTAATCGCCCGGGTCTCCAGCGGCTTAGTAAGATTCTCCGCCGCCAACTGCGGGGTGAGCGTATCAGGAGGATAGACAATAACGATCCGGACGCCCGTACCCACCAACTCCGCCCGCAGAGATTCAGCGAGGCCCCGCAGCGCAAACTTCGAGGGCGCATACGGCGTGTATCCAAAAATTCCACAGAGACCGGCGCCAGAAGAAATCAGCACCACCGCGCCGCGCCCTCGCTGCCGCATAGCAGGCACCAACGCCTTGAGCGGATACAGTGTACCAAAATAATTCACCGCCATCGCGCGCGCAAAAACCGCGACGGGCACCTCTTCAAAATAACCTGGCTGAGCCACCCCTGCCGATGTGACCAAAACGTCCACCGGCCCGTGCACACGCTCAGCCTCCGTGAGCGCCGCCAGCACCGCGGATTGCACCGCGACATCCGCCGTCGCCGTGAGCACAGCCGCCTTCGGGCATTTCTCAAGAATCGCCCCGCGGGCCGCGGTGAGCTTGCCCTCATCCCGCGCCACCAAACTGAGTCGCGCGCCCGCCTCCGCCGCCTGCAAGGCCAACGCCAAGCCAATTCCACTGGAGCCTCCCGTGATCAAGACATGCTGGTCGCCTAAAAACCGAAGATAAGCCGTGGACACCCTTTTTCGCTAAAGACCGATGGCGCCCAGTACAAACGAAAAGCCGGCGACGCCCCCGGTCTCATCGTAACCTCGCTAAACCGCGACGGCAGCCTGCCCTTTGAAAATCAAAACCCGATGAGGACCCCGCGCGGGTACGCGGCCAAAGCGCTTGCCCGCGCCTCACCACCCAGCGCGGGCGAACACCCCACGGGGCCACCCGCGCCCGTTATGAAATTACCCTCAGGCCGCCTGCGGGCGCTTGTCCGCCGGAGGCGGCCAGGGATCACGCCGATCAGGAAAGGCGACGACCTCGCCGAATAAACGCCGGGGGAGCGGCGGGCTTTCGACATTCTCCCATTCCTTGCGCGCGCGCCGGGCTACCTGACGCGAAAGATCATAGATGCCATAACCAGTACGTTGATTAGTTTTCACGCCACGAGTCTACAACGAGGGTGAGCCATACGCTGTCCTACCCTCAACATAACTTAAAAAATCATCCGAGGACTCTTTTAAATTCGCCTCGTGTCACCTTTTTCCGCGGGCACAGCTCACCGCCAATTTAAATACGCGCGGCGAACCACCGGTGCCGGCCTCGCGACGGCGAGGAAGTCATTTCCACACAAGAACGTCCTTATTTTTAAACGTATTAAATCCAAAACTACGCGAACGAGAGAGGCCGCCGCCAGCGCCGCCCGGGTTTCCTTTCAGCGATCGAGACGACCACGAGAAATCGTGAATATTTCTCAGGCGGGCCTTCGGTTGACCTAACGAGGCGGGCCTTCGTAGCGACCCCTTCGTAGCGATCCCAACGAGCCGATTTCAACGAGGCGATTTGAGCTGGCCCCGCACTGTTTCTTTCCAAAGGCTCGCGGTCGCTTCAATCTTCGCGGCTCAGTTAACGGTCTCACCGCCAACGCCACGGCCCCCGCCGGCGTGCTCGCAACGTCTCCGGCTTTATTCTTTTTTTTATGTCATCTCCCTCCATCGCCCCGCCTGTCCCCCGCAATTTTTCGTCATGCTTATCCCGACGTCAATTTCTCGCGCTGACCTCCATCGCTCCGGCGACGGTGCTCGCCACCTCGCTGACCTCGCCAGTCTTCGGCGCAACCAGTCCGAGCGCCACGCCTGCCGCGAACATGCCCAAGGCCGCCAAGAGGATTCCGATCGGTCTTGAGCTCTACTCCGTGCGCAACGAGCTGGTGCGCAATCTCCCTGATACCCTTCGCGCCGTCGCGAAAATGGGCTACGAGGCCGTCGAGTTTTATTCACCGTACGCATCATGGACTTTTCCGTTTGCGAAGGGCGTGCGCACCCTCATCGACGATCTCGGCCTGCGCTGCTACTCGACGCACAACGGCGCCCAGTCCATCATGCCCGGCGAATCGATGGCAAAAGCCATTGAGCTCAATCAGATTCTCGGTGCGCGCCATATCATCATTGCCAGCCCGCCGCGCGATACCACGGGGGTCGAAGGGTGGAAACGCGCCTGCGAACTCTTTAGCCAAGCGGTCGAACAGTTAAAACCGCACGGTCTCGCGACCGGTTACCACAACCACCAGACCGAGTGGAAAACTCTTGAGGGCGGCGGCCATATCATGAACGTGATCGCCACCCACACGCCGCCTGAATTTGTACTCCAACTCGACGTTGGCACCGCGCTCGAGGCCGGCGTCGATCCCGTGGCTTGGATTAAGAGTAATCCCGGTCGCATCAAAAGCGTCCACTTGAAGGACTGGACGCCTGGGTCCAAGGCCGAGGAAAAGGCCTATCGCGTGCTTTTTGGCGAGGGCGTCGCCCCATGGCGCGAAATTATCGCCGCTGCGGAATCCGTGGGCGGCGTGGAGTATTATTTATTGGAACAAGAAGGTAGCCGTTTTCCCGAGATAGAAACCGCGCAACGCTGTCTGGATCTTTGGAGGGCACTTCGAAAAAAGGTCTAAAACGCGCCCGCCCGCGGCTCGACCTACGGTGGGGATTGGGCCTCACCGCCATTTCCTAAGGCGAGCGCCCGCCCCTGCCCTTTCGGGTACCAGACCCTGGTTGACTCGCCACTTAACCCGGAGGTTTCCTCTCAAATAATTTTCGCCGCGTGATTTGCTGAAGAGCGGATTCGCCGCGACCGACAAATGCAATCTGCACGCCTCACCCGACCCCTATGCGCCTACCACTACTCACTACCCTGCACTTAATCCTCGGCCTGCTCGGTCCCAGCCTCACGGAGACTCTGCGCGCCGCCGACCGGCCAACTGCGCCGATTGATTGGGCCGCGGTCGACGCGGAGTCGTTACGCCACTTTCAAGCGCTCGTCCGCCTCGATACCAGTGACCCTCCAGGCCGCGAATTGCCCGTCGTCGACTATCTTCGAGGGGTTCTTACTGCAGAAGGTATCGAGGTTAAAATTTTCTCGATCGATCCCCAGCGACCAAATCTGGTCGCACGGCTGCGAGGCAACGGTCGCAAACGTCCGCTGCTGATCATGGGCCACACCGATGTCGTCAACGTGGATGAAAAAAAATGGCGCCATCCTCCTTTTTCCGCGACCCGCGAGGGCGGACATATTTATGGGCGCGGTACGCTCGACGACAAAGATAACGTGACGGCCGCCTTGATGACCATGCTCCTGCTGAAGCGGAGCCGCGTGCCACTGGACCGCGACGTCATTTTTCTGGCAGAAGCCGGCGAGGAAGGCAACGTGACCTTCGGCATTGAATTTATGGTGCGCGAACATTTGGCGGAAATTAACGCTGAGTTCTGTCTCGCTGAGGGTGGTAGTGTGGTGCGCCGCAGCGGCCAAATCCAATATGGTAGCGTTCAGACCACGGAAAAAATTCCGAACCGCCTCCGGCTCGTCGCACGCGGCGTCGCTGGTCACGGCTCGGTCCCTCTTCGCTCCAACGCGGTCGTCCACCTTGCCCGCGCCATCGCGAATGTCGCGGACTGGCAAACACCCCTCCGGCTCAACGAAACGACCCGCGCATTTTTCGAACGGCTCGCCACCATCAGCCCGGCCGACGAGGCCGCTCGCTATCGCGCCATTCTCAAAGGCGACGAATCCGGCTCCGCTCAAGAATTTCTCGCGGAAAAACAACCCCGCTACTACTCGACCCTCCGCACCTCCGTATCTCCCAATATGATGGCGGCCGGTTACCGTGTAAATGTCATCCCCTCAGAAGCTGAAGCCACTCTCGATGTGCGCTCACTACCCGACGAGGACATGGACCGCTTCATCGAGCAACTCCGCCGGATCATCAACGACCCCGCCGTCGACGTAGAGCGCGCCCCCGGTCACACTCGCCCAGGGGCCCCACCGTCCAGCCTTCATACCGAAGCCTTCGAAGTAATCGAGTCGGCGATCAAGCGGCACTACGGCGTGATCACCCTGCCCACCATGAGCACCGGCGCGACCGACATGGCATTTTTACGCGCCGTCGGGGTGCAATGCTTCGGGATCGGCCCGATGATCGACGCCGAAGACGCGGCGATGGGTTTCGGCGCGCACAGCGATCAGGAGCGAATTTTGGAGGAAGCGCTCCACCGGTTTATCCACTTTAAGTGGGACGTCGTCCTGACCCTCGCCGGCGAGAAATCATAAAAAGCGGCGGGGGCGTTCGCACCCTCTCGCGCGGGCAGTTCACGATCTCGGTCCGGCTGAAGCCAAGGCGGGGGTGCCTCGACGCCAACTCATCGAGGAGCCTCCTACTCGCAAAATGCCCGCTCATTTTTTTAATGCGAACGCGACGTAAGCGTCTCCTGGGCCGGAGGCGCCACCGACGCGACCGCCGCCGGTCGCCGTGATCACGACAAACTGCCGGCCAGCCACCTCGTAAATTGCCGGCGCCGCCGTTCCTGCAAACGGTAGCCGCGCCGCCCACAACTCCGCGCCTGTATCCACATCGAACGCACGCAATTTTTCATCCGCAGTGCCGGCGACAAAGACCAAGCCGCCGGCCGTGACGGAAGCGCCGCCGAGCGTTTGCGAACCCGTAATCGGCATGCCTTGGCGCGTCAGCTCCGGCAGTTCACCCAGCGGTACGCGCCAGAGCGCCCGCCCCGTGCTGAGGTCGTAGCAATTGAGCAGACCCCACGGTGGCTTGACACCCGGGTAGCCCTCGTGATCGACGAGAAAATGAAACCCATCGAAAACATATTTAGGCCGATCACTCGCCGCCGATTCAGCCCCCGCCCCACGCGCCGGCGGTTGGTTTTTACGAAAGATAAAATCGATCAGCGCATTTTTTTCCACCGCGTTGAGTAATAAATTAGGCGGCATGGTACCGCGCCCTTGGGTAATTATCGCCGAAACCGCCTCCGCGGTTAAACGCGCCTTGACGCCAATCAACGGAGGCGAAATCCCCAGCCCCGCGCGCCCGGGGCCATGACACGCCGCGCAGTGGACCGTATAAATGTTTTCCCCCGCCGACGCAGGAAACTTTGGATCGCGCTCGCGCTCGTCATTGGCGATCACCGTGATTTTGGAGACCCAACGATTAGATGTCACATAGAGCCGGCCCGAAGGAACATCCACCGCCGCGCCGGACCATTCCGCACCACCACGCGAACCCGTAAAAAGCGTGGGCTTGCCTTCCGTAAAAGGCTCGAAAAAACCGTAATTTGAACGGGCCACGACCTTGAGTACAAAGTCACGCGCCTCGGGAGAACGATCCGTAATATCCGCGGGGTTAAACTCACTCCGCGAGATCGGCTCGGGGAGCTCGGGGTCCGGTTGGTAAGGGGCCGTCTGCTCACCCGGTAGCTTCGAGGTCGGCGCCCGCCGTAAGCGCACGGGAAAGATCGGTTTACCCGTCAACCGATCCAAGACAAACAAATGACCCGATTTACCCAGGCAGGTGACGACATCCACCCGCCGGCCCTCGCGCACGATCGTGACGAGATTCGGGGGCGCGCAAACGTCGAGATCCCAGATGTCGTGGCGCACATCTTGAAAATGCCAAAGCCGACGACCGGTCCGGACATCGAGCGCGAGCACACAGTTGCTAAACAAATTATCGCCCAACCGACCAACGCCGACCATATCAGGCCGCGGCGCACCGAGAGCGATGAAAGCAATGCCGCGCTGGTCATCAATCGAGAGGCCGCTCCAACCATTAGCCCCAGCTTGCGGCCCATCCCACGTGTCCGCGCCAAACTCGGCCTCGCGCGAGACGGAGTGAAACCGCCAGAGGGAACGCCCAGTGCGCACATCATACGCGTACACATCGCCGGACAAGCCCGTCGTGACAAACACATGCTCGAAAACCGCGCCACTCGCCGTGGCTCCCGTGGGAATCGGCGTTCGTCCCGCGTCACCAAATTCCGGCAGAGATTTTCCCGACAGGGGATCAACCGCATAAATCCAATCACCCGCCCCGAAAAGCAGGCGCGCCGTATTTTCGCGATCACCCGGCCAGTAAACGAGCCCGCGACGCGCCGGCGCATCTTGAGTACGCGCTGGTCGCGACGGCTCCAGTTGTTTCCGCCAGCGCTCTACTCCGGTCGCCGCATCAATCGCCACCATGGCCCGCCCAGGCGTTGGGGCATACAACAAACCGTCGACAACAATGGGCGTGCATTGAATGTTGGCGGCACCATCGCCCGATCGATACGTCCACGCCACCTCGAGGTCACGGACATTTTCCCGCGTAATCTGCCGCAGCGTGGAATAACGACGGGCGCCATTGTCTCCCTGCGAGCGAGTCCAACGCGCCATCGGCGCCATCGGCACCGGGATCTCCGGCGTTAACTCCGCCGCCGTCGCCGCGGGGATGGTTTTAAACTCCGGCAACGCGGCCCGCGCGGTCGCATCTTCCACCGGCGCTTCAGCCGCTCGCGCGACCCCGACTAGACCCACGATGAGCCAACCCAAAAAATGGCCAAGGGCAGACGCTCGGCTCCAGAAAATTAATGAGAAAATAGTCATAAGATCGCCCAGCATAGAAATGGATAAACAGGGTTGACGCGGGATTTTTTCCTAACGGTCTCCCGAGAGACAACACGTCGGCGGGCCGAGCGTCGAGCTCACGAATCAGCGGACGCCACCGAAAGTCCAGAGTGGTCAAGCGGCGCGCCCATCGCCGCCTCTTCGCCGGCCACCCGATGATCCTCGGGGCGAAGAAGCGCCGCGCAGTCTGGGCCCTCGAGTCGGTGAAAAACGGTCCGGCCGACCGCCCGAGCGCGCGCGAGATTTTCTGTCTGCATGAGTATATTTTAGTCGCGTCCCGCTCGTACAAGGTGACGCGTATGGCGCGTCCACGGATCAAGGCCACCGGGCAGCACGCCGCCACCTACGAACATCCGGCGATCGGCTAAAGTCGGAAGCCACCACCTCACCGCGGCGGCGAGGTGTCTGTCGGACTTAGCCGCTTGGAGGCGTTTATAGCTCAATATTCGACATTTTATTAACGCAAACTCGCAAATCATCGCTTCCAGCGGCCTTTTTTTTCTAAGTCCGACAGGCTGCCAGGGCCTGAAAGCGGGGAAGCGCCGCGGGCGGGCGAGCGCGCCCAACCGCAGGGGCTCAAGGTAATGGCCGGACCCAGATGTTACGGAGGCGAATCGGCGGCTCGTTCTTGTGATCTTGAAAACGCAACGGAGCCTTGGCTGGAAACGTGCCGCTATAATCCGTGGCCTTCTTGTGCATCGTCGGCCCCATGATGACGGTGCCATTTTGTACACAGACGCCGTTGACGAAGGTCGTGATCCGCGCCGGCTCCACCACCTTGCCGCCCTGCAATTTGGGCGCCGTGAACACGATGTCATAAACCTGCCACTCGCCCGCTTTGCGCATCGCATTCACCAGCGGCGGGGTTTGCCCATAAACACTCCCCGTCATCCCATCCGCATAGGTCGGATTATTATCACAATCGAGCATTTGGCTCTCGTAACGATCCATGAAAAAGACGCCGGCATTTCCTTTCTTTTGAGAGTTCCCCAGCTGATTCGTCGGATGACTTTTCCACTCGAGGTGCAATTGACAGCTCGCGAACTCCAACTTCGACCAGCAATCGCCACCCTTCACCACCAACTCACCATTCTCAATCGCCCAAGGGCAGGGCATCGCTTGCGGATTATCTTTCTGTCTGGTGAGCAACTGCGTGCTGTCCTTGCCATTGAAAATCACGATCGCGTCAGCCGGGGCTTCGCCCAAGTGCGCGCCTGGCGCCACCACTGGCGGGGCCGGGCGGGTAATATCATGCACCTTCCACGACGTGCCAGGGATCAGCGGTGTATCCGCATAACCCAGCGGCCAAGGGCCTTTGTCGTCGGCAGCCAACGCGGCGGACGCGGTAAGGAAAGCGGAGAGAACGAGGAGTTTTATTTTCATAGGGGAGCCCAGCATCGAAAACCGCGGGAGCCAGAGCACAACGGAAATATATCTTCGCAACTTTCCGGAAGTTAAGCGCCCGAACAGATGGCACGCCCGCCTCCAGAGTTAGCCACGGTCACGACTCCAGCTCAACTGAGCGCCATCAGGCCCGCGCCGGGCAGAGCCGAAGGAGCGCCCCGCGTTCACCCTCTCGCTTGAGCGATACCCTGTGCGGCGTGAGCGATCGTCTGCACAAAACTTGAGCTCTCACGAAATCATCTCATTGTCCTTGGACCCGCTATGATACCTACTGCTCGCACCCCTACCCGACTCGTTGCTATCCCGTTGCTCTTGCTTACCGGCACCGCGTTGGGGGCGAGCGGCGCCACTCGCGCGCCTTATATCTCCGCGGAGGAGGCGCTGAAAACGATGCAACTTGAACCGGGCCTACGCATCGAGATCGCCGCGGCCGAACCCCTCGTGGTTGACCCCGTCGCCTTCACCTTTGACGGACCCCGTCGGCTCTACGTCGTCGAGAATCGTGGCTATCCCGGCAAGGTAAAAAGCAACTCAAACGAAACCGACGCCGCCGCGAGTCCCGAGGGCCGAATCGCTCTGCTGGAAGACACCGATGGTGACGGCCGCTTCGACCGCCGCACCGAATTCGCCTCTGGTCTCACCTATCCCAACGGCATCACGCTCTGGCGCGGCGGGGTCTTCGTCACCTGCGCACCCGACATTATTTATCTTAAAGATAACGATGGCGACAACGTAGCCGATGAACGCCGCGTGGTCCTCACCGGCTTCGGCACCTCTCGCACGACTCAGTTGCGCGTAAGCTTTCCCACGCTCGGCCTGGATGGAAAATTCTACGTCGCGAGCGGGCTCAACGACGGCAAGGTCACCTCGCCCGCTCATCCCGAACGCGAAGCCGTGAGCTTCACGCCTGCGGACGGTCGCTTCGACCCCGAAACCTTCTTTTACGAACGGACCGGCGGCCGCGGTCAATTCGGGCTCACCTTCGATTCTTTCGGCCATCGCTTCGTCGTCTCCAATCGCCATCCCGTGCTGCAAGTCGTCCTCGAGCCTTGGCACCTTTCCCGCAACCCCCACCTCGCCAGCACCGACACCACTCAAGAAGTTTCCAAGGTCGAAGCCGCCGCTCGCGTGTTTCCCACCAGCCGGACTTCTATCACCGCCGATTTTATGCCGGTCCTGATGAGCAAGCCCCACGCCGGTTCGTTTACCTCAGCGTGCTCTCCACTCATTTTTGGCGGCACCGCCCTCGGTCCCGATCACGTCGGCAACGTCTTCATTTGCGAGCCGGCTCAAAACCTCGTGCAACGCCAAGTGCTCCGCGGCGAGGGTGCTTCGTTTCGCTCCGATCCGCCCTACACCAGCCGCGAATTCCTAACCTCCACCAACCCGTGGTTCCGCCCCGTGTTTCTCGCTACCGGCCCGGACGGCGCTCTCTACGTGGCCGACATGAACCGCCGCGAGATCGATCATCCTCAATACGTACCCGAAGGCACTCGCGATAGTCTCGATTTCGAGGGCGGTCGCAACACCACCGGCCGCATCTATCGAATTATCCGCGCCGACGCCCCGCGCACGGCGCTCGCCGCTGACACCGCCAGCACCAGCCTCAAGGATCTCCTCCGCGGGCTAGAATCAAAAGACTCCTGGTGGCGGGAGCGCTCCCGCCGATTACTCCTCGAACGGGCTGACGAGGCCGCCACCCCGGGCCTAGAGCAACTCACTGTCCGCGCACCGCTCCCCGAGACCCGCGCCGCCGCTCTCTGGACGCTGCACGCGCGCCATCAACTCACCCTTGCGATTCTCCTCCCCGCCCTCCGCGACGCTCACGCTCACGTCCGCGAGCAAGCGATTAACCTCGGAGCGTCCCGCCTCGACCAAGCGCCTCCCTTACTCGACGGCGTCCTGGCCGCCGCCAACGATCCTTCTCCACACGTCCGGTTCGCCGTCGCCCTCGCCCTTGGCGCCAACACCGACCCTCGAGCGGTCACCGCACTCGCTCGTATCGCGGCGCGGGACGGTGGCGACCGCTGGACGCGCACTGCCGTACTCAGCGGCATCGGCAACCGTCTCCAAACTTTTCTCGCCGCTTTCATCGCGGCCGGTCCCCAAGAAACCGAGTCGTTTTCGGCCATGCTCGAAGAGCTCGGACGCATTTTCGGCACCGGCGCCACGCTCGAAGGGTGCCGCGATTTTTTCTCCGCCATGGCCCAGCCCGGGGCCATCGCATCCGTCCAAGCGCCTGCCGTGGTCGGACTCGTGGAAGGCCTTCGCAGTCGCTCGGAGTTCAAGGCAAAATCGGCCGAAGCGATCTTGGCCACCTTTGAGCCGATCGCGGTCGCCCAACTATTTCGCTCAGCTGAGGCCGCCGCCAACCAGACCGACCTCGCAAAACGACCACGACTCAGCGCCATCGCCTTGCTCGCCTATATGGGCTTTGAAAGGAGCAGCCCGGTCTTAGCCACCCTCCTTGACGCTCGCCAGCCCGCCGATGTGCAACTCGCCGCCGTTCGCGCCCTCGACCGACTGGGCGACATCCGCGGTGCGATGCTGCTAACTCGTGAGCAAAACTGGTCGCGCTATAGCGCCCAAGTTCGCGAAGCCGTCATTGCCGCCATTACCGCAAAACCGAAAATGATCGAAATTCTTTTCGAGGGCATCCGCGCCGGCATCATCAAGGCCCCTGAAATTTCCTCAATTAAACGCACCCAGCTCCAAAAACACGCCGACCCCGAGATTCGCGCCACCGCCGAGAAACTTTTCAAAGAACTCGAGTCCGGCGACCGCATGAAAGTTTACCAGGCACACCGGTCACTCCTCGCCACCCCCGGCGACGTCGCCCTCGGCGAGGCCACGTTCACTCGCGTCTGCTCCGCCTGCCACACCCACCTCGGCAAGGGCGGCCAAGTCGGCCCCGATCTCACCGGAGTCCGCCATCAACCGGCCGACGCCTTGCTGCTCCACATCTTGGTTCCCAACTACGAGGTCGCCCCCGCCTACCAAACCATCACCGTCGCCACCAACGACGGCCGCAACGTCTCTGGCTGGCTCACCGGTGAAACCGACCACAGCGTCACCCTCCGCACCGCCGCCGGCAGCGAGGAAAGTATCCTCCGCAAAAATATCATGACCTTCACCGCCTCCGGCCTTTCGCTCATGCCCGACGGGCTCGAGCAGGCTATGTCGAAAGAAGAATTAACCGGCGTGATCGCCTTCCTGAAAAGCGATCCGCCTCCGGCGCGCTGATTCGTTCCGCGCTAAAGGCCGGCCCCCTCGTTTAAACATTTTAAGAGAAACCCGTCAGTCTTAGCCTCACCGCAGCAGGCTCCCAGATCTACCAAGGAGGGTCAAAGTGGGCACCACGTATCGAGGTCAGCCCTTCACGGTGGAGAAATGCGCGCCAACCTAAAACTGGGTGAACCGACGACCAGCCCGCCCAACGCGCACCGGCCCGAATCGGCGCGATGAACCACGAGCACGCTGCTCAAGCTATCGACCGCAACAGTGCTTGAACTTCTTGCCGCTGCCGCACGGGCACGAATCATTACGCCCCACCTTCGGGGCCGCCTTAACTGGCGCCGGCCCGATCCGCACCGATCGAGCATAAAACCACTGGCCGCTGATATGGCGAAATTCCGCTTTTTCGTGCAGGGCCAACTCACTGCCCCCGTCCTGATAAAAGGCCGAGAAATCGACCCACGCCATCTCCGGTCTGGATCCGACCTCATGCGCATGAATCACCAAGCGCGTCCAATTCACCACCGCCATATCCGCCGCCTCAGCGACAAAAGGCTTCGACGCCGTCTCGAGATAGGTCCGGTGCAAATGCTGGTCATCCCCAACCACGTGCGCCGTAAAACGAGAACGCATTAAATACTCGGCGTCAGCCGCTGGCCGTTGCTGGAGCAAAACCGGTTCGCAGCACTGACCGAAAAGCTGACCACTGCCGCAAGGGCAGGGTGAGGCAGAAGTGAGAGGCGGGCTGATCTGAGTCTGACTGGTCATCACCCCCACGCTGCAAAACGCGATCGTCAAGGGCGAGCCCGAATCTGCACCCCTAAATCTGGCCCCGCGAGATCGGGCCCCGCCACCACCGCCGAGGCGCTGCTCGCCAACGCCACGCGTAAGGTCTGTGACCAGACTTGGGCATTTCCAAAGAGGGCCCAGCACATCAACACAACCTGCGCGCACGACCACCTTGCACCCGAAACCAGCGACCCTTCCTGGCTAATACCCATGACCATTAAGAGTCGGCCTTCGACCCACGGGCAAGATGGTCGAGCCACCTCGGACGCTAAAATCTAAACCTTAGCAGCCGCTGGTATCACAAGTCTGCACGGCGACAGCCGAAGCCCGATCTCCGCGCCCCTGATCTCCGCGCCCACCAAAAAAAGCCCTCGCAGCAACCGCCGCCCTCGAAAATCTACCCGGACTCAAGCGCCCAACGGCGCCACCCGACCCGCGACCGCCCCCAGCGAACCTCGCCGTGGGGCGGCGGCAGCCCCCGCGCACCCTACCAAGACTTAAGGTGGCAGTAAACCCGCCAAGACCGCCTCTGCCTCCTGCCGCACCGAGAGCACGGCCCGCAAATCGGCCTGCGCCCGCGCTAACCTAAATTCATTTTGCTGATACACCTCACGGACTCGGGCCAGGCGCGCATCAATTTCTGCATCAGGTAACTTCGACCCCAGCGCCGATCTCAAGGCATCCTGCTCCGGATGCGCAGATTTGGCCGTCTTGGTACTCCGCTTCGCTTTTTCAACGATCAAGAGCCCGCCCCGCCCACCAGCATTCACCACCGCCAAAAAGCGCCGACTTTCTTCCACCTTCGTAATTCGCTCCGAAATAATCTCCCACTCGGCCTCATCGGGAACATTCAACCGCTCCCGCAGTTTCGTCATCACTCGCGCCTGCAAATCAACCGAAGTCGGTCGGCTGCCGTCGCCACCAGCCCCTTTATCATCTCGTTTTTTGGCCTTCGGCCAGTCGGCCTCATTAGACCAAGCGCTCCTCTCTTCCTTGTTACCTTTGGCCGCCCGCGAGTCCCGAACACATATCCAACCGAGCAAAAGCAACCCGACCAGCGGCAAAACTGTGGTCCTGCCTGAGAGATGAGCGGGGTAATTCATTTAGCGACCGATTTAGAAGTAAGAATTCGACTGAGACGCTCGCACGCGGCAAACGTTACGCATGCCTTTTAGGACTCGCCGCACGCCACGCCCGGACTCGGCGCTCCGCGCTCACCTCGCTTCCGGCCGACCGCGAACCTTTCGACTCTTCACCACGATGAACCAGCTCCCCTCAATCCTTGCCGTTATTACCGGATTACTCGCACTCGGCGGCCCACTCAACGCCACCGATCGCCCACCTAATCTCATCGTCATCCTCGCCGACGACCTCGGCTGGGCCGATCTCGGCCACGACGGCTCCCAAATCGATACGCCCCACCTCGACCGCCTCGCCAAAGAGGGCGTGAAGCTCACCCGGTTTCACGCCTCTGCACCCATGTGCTCCCCCACCCGCGCCGCCCTCCTCACCGGGCGCTATCCGCACAGCGTCGGCGTCCCCGAACTCGCCAGCCCGGACGCCCGCGGAAATGTCCCCATCCTCGCCCTCGACCACAACGCCGTCACCATTCCCGAAGCCCTCAAGCCCGCCGGATACCGGAGCGCCCTCGTCGGCAAATGGCATCTGGGCCACGCCGCGAAAAACTGGCCCCGCACCCACGGCTTCGATGAATTCTGGGGGTCGCTCATCGGCACCCCAACATTCTGGCACGCCAAAGAGACCTACCACAACGAAACTCCCATCCAGGTCCCCGGCTACTACACCGATGAACTCGCGGCCAAAGCCGTCGAAATCATCCGTCGCGACGCAGCTGCGCAGCAGCCGTTCTTCCTCTACCTAGCCTTCAACGCTCCGCATTACCCCCTCGAGGCCCCGTTCGAACTCGTCTCCAAATATCGCAGGCGATTCCCCGATCGCGGTCTCTTCGCGATCTTCGCCGCCATGGTCGACCGCCTCGATACCGGCATCGGCCAGGTCCTCGCCGCGCTCGACGAATTAAAAATCTCCGAAAACACCTTGGTGGTTTTTACTTCTGACAATGGTCCATCCGCCGAGCTCAACGCGTACGGCCCCGAGGGCGCCGACTACTCCAACGGCCCCCTCCGCGGCTATAAATTTGGGACCACCGAAGGCGGTACACGCGTGCCGTTTCTCGCCCGTTGGCCCGGCAAAATTCCCGCGGGCGCCGTGCGCCATACTCCGGCTATCACCATGGATATCCTCCCCACACTCCTCGCCGCCGCTCAAATTAAACCCGCCGCCAACCACGAAATTCACGGCACCTCTCTCCTTCCTCTGCTCCGCGGCGAACCTTTCGCCCGCCACGGCGCCCTCCACTGGGAAAATCAACAAAACTACGCCATTCTCGACGGCGATTGGAAACTGATCCGCCGCGCTTGGGAAAAGAATGCCCGTCTCTACCGCCCCGCCGAAGACATCGGTGAAGATCATGATCTCGCCGCTAAAAATCCCGCCAAGGTCGCCGAACTCACGGACCTCCACGTCGCCTGGAAAAAGCGCTACTACCCCAATCCCATTCCTCCCGTCGCCAAACGCACCTTGGGCAACTTTCCCATCACGGCTCAAGATCCGTAATCCCATCCACCCGCGACCACCACACCCAGAGGTTTACGCACAACGCGCCGTGCTCGACGCACCGCGCCGCGCCACCCTTTGAAACACCCCGCCCTGCCGCGACGGCCCACCCGCCCACCGCCCGTTCCCTCACCGATGAGGTCGCCGCTCCGCACCTGATTCGCGCGGCTCCAACCGCGTACTCCGCTCGCCGGTCATCGCCCACTCACTCGCACGTTACGCCACCTCGCCTCCCTCCAAAGCGACCTGCCCCATGCCCCACGAAAACCTCCTCCGCGACTGGCATCGGCTGTGCACCGAGATCGGTGAACGCCGCGCCGGTACCTCCGCCGAGCGTCAAGCCGCCACCGCCATCGCGGAGGGTTGGCTCGCCGCCGGTCTCAGCAACGTCCGGCTCGAGACGTTTCCCTGCACCTGCATGACCGTCTTACAGGCCGCGGTCCACGCGCCGGCCGGCCCAGGCGCTTGGCGCTCCGTTGCGGCCGTTCCCCTCGTCGGCACGCCACCCACCCCTGGATCCAAAGCCATTGAAGGCGATCTCATCTGGCTGGAAATGCCCGAGAGCGCCCATCGTTTGCGGGCCAGATCCTTGCGCGGAAAAATCCTCGCCCTCTTCGGTCCGCTCCCCACCGACCCTGCCACCCATCAGCGGCTCCTTCAGGCCGAACCCGCCGCCGTGATTCACATCGACGAGCGGCTCCCATTTGCTTGGGTCAAGAACGATGGGTTGTATCCGTACTGGGTTTATCGATACGGAGCCCGCCCCACGCTGACCGTGCCTTATCTCGATGCCTGGCGCTGGCGGCAAATGGGGATCACACGGCTACGCGTCCAGGTGACCGCGCGGGCCACACGCGCCGAATCCCAAAACGTCATCGGCGAAATCATCGGCCGTGATCCCCTCCTCGCCGCGATCAACCTCACCGCCCACCACGACACCCAATGCAACAACGTCGGCGCCGACGATAATGGGTCCGGCGTCGTCGCCCTTCTCGCCCTCGGTCGCGCCTTCGCCGCGAGCCGCCGACGCCCGCTCCGCACGGTGCGCTTCATTTCCTTCGGCACCGAAGAGCAACTCTCCGTCGGCTCCGCCGCGTACGTCCAAAAACACCAGCCCACCCCTCGCGATACCGCCCTCGTGGTGAACTTCGATAGCATCGCCTCACCGCTCGGCCATTTTATCATGTGGGTCGCCGGCGCCACCGCACTCAGCCAATTCGCGACGACCCGCTTGCGCGCCCGCGGCGTGGACGTCGTCCCGCGGCACGAGGTGTCGCCCTTCTTTGATCATTTTCCCTTCAATCGGGCGGGGATCCCATCACTCACCTTCATGCGCGAAAATTTCCCGGGTGGCCGTTGGCAACATCACAGCGCTCACGACCAGCTCGAACACGTCTCACCGTCGGAATTACAAAGGCTACTCGACGCCACCGCCCCGCTCATCACAACGCTCGCCAACGCGCGGACGCTCCCTTTTCCAGCGGGCCTGCCTTCCGCTCAAAAGGCCGTCGCCCAAAAACTCGCCCGCGATCTTCTCGGTTTTTAGGCCCGCACGAACTTTCGCCGACCATGCAACGACGGGTTAAAACTTCACCCGGTTGAAAAATCGGCGCACCGCGGTTCAGCGCGACTCCTCACCGGTCAGACCGACTCAGCGGTAATCGATCCAATCGGAGGAAGCGTACTGTTCCACGAGGCCACTGACTTCGTCTTCATGAAATTCCGGCCAGGGCGTCGGCGCGGCCTCGGTCTCCAGAGCCGTCGCGAGCCGTGCACAAAAATCGCCGTGAAAAAGTTCCCAGTCTACCGCGCTCCCTGCCGCCGCCCGCCCGATCGAGCCCTGAAATAAAAGGCCGTTTTTATTACGCTTCTGCGCCGCACCGGCGATCTTCTCACCGCTCAACGCATGCACGACGTCGTAGAGCTCGGCCCGTTGAAAACAGACGCTTGGGCCTACCGATAAATCGTCGGCTGGGGCCACCGCTTGGATCTCCGCCGGCACGCCTTGGACGATAAGAGCCGCGGCGAGCGCGGCGTGAATAGCACGATAACTCTGCAGCGCCCTTTGCTCCTCCCATCGGTGGCCGCGAGGAATCACGAGCGCATAAGTCCAATCATGGCGGTGATCCACGAGGCCGCCACCGGTCGGCCGACGGCACAGTTCGGGCACTTCCTCGGAGGAAATCTGCGATCGTACGAACGCGATTTTTTGGGAAAACCCAAACGTGTACGCGGGTGCTCGCCAGCCATAATGCCGAAAACGCGCCGACCCCGCTCGCGGGTATCGTTGCAACAGAAGAAAATCGATCGCCATGTTTTCAGCGGCACCGGCGAGCCGCACGGGCAGGATTTCCAGGTTCATGGTTTTTCAAGGGCTGGCTGCGCGAGGTACCACGCTCGCACCGGCGGCGGCACCACCAGCTCGTCCAATTGCTCAGTGAGCGCCAGCGTTCGGGTTTTTAATTTTGCCTGCAGCGGCCCCGTATCCAGCGCGAGATAAGCCGGCCGTTGGGCTACCTCCGCCCCACGCTCCGCTCGGGCGATCGCGATCAAGGGCGCCTGCGCTGCACTGAGCTTAAAATGGGCACGCACGCGACAGGCTAAGTCATAGCGGGAGAGCACGTCGCGGCCACCCCAATGCCACATTCCCCGCAAATCCGTCCGCTCACAGAGCTCAACCATCACCTCGGCGAGATTCTCCGCGGTGCAGGGTTGCCGGAACTCATCGGTAAATAACGCCGGCGTCCGCCCCGCGGCCCACTCCCCCAGCAAGCGCTCGTGGAGACTGCGCTGACCCCCCAGACTATTACCCAAAAGCAACGGCGCGCGTACCGTCACCACAAACTCCGCGGCGGCCGCATGCACCGCCCGCTCTGCTGCCAGTTTTTGCCGGCCATAAAGATTGAGCGGAGCAACCGGATCGGCCGCCGCATAGGGCGTCTGACTCGTTCCCGGAAAAACCTGCTCCGAGGAAAGATGCACGCAACGCGCACTCACGTGGTGCGCCAATCGCGCTAAGGTCGCCGGCAAATCAACGTTGAGCGCTTGAGCGCGGGCCGGATCCGCCGCACATTGCTCGGGCGCAGACACCGCCGCACAGTTCACGATCACTTGGGGAAAATCGTCGAGCACGGCCGCTGTAATCGCGCTGGTGTCTCGGAGATCCAACGTCCGCTGCCGTGCTAGACCAGCCACCGTGCCTGGATAAGTTCCCACCGTGCCGACCACCCGATGCCCCCGCCGCGCCGCCGCCCGCGCAAAGGCCGAGCCCACCAACCCCGAGGCTCCCGCGAGAAAAATTGTCACGCGATTACCTCCGGTGAAAGATGCCACCGCACTCGCCAGCGGGTCGGGCCTCCCTCGAGTGCCAACACCGCAGATTTTTCGAAAATAAAACAAACCGGCGCGGCCCGCCCCGCCAACAACCGAGACGCCAAGGCACTCAAGTGCGGCTCGTGTCCCACCAGTGCCACCGTCTGGTCCAAGTCCCGCAGCCGTCGCACCACCCGCCACAGATCATCGTCCGGCTCCAAACCCACCATCAAAGTTAACGGCACCGCCAAGTCCCAATGGCGCTTCAGGCGCTCCGCGGTTTCCGCCGAACGCACGAGTGAACTGTGCCAGATTGCCTCGGGCTGCTCGATCCCCAGCCGTCGTAAATATCGGCCAAGTACTTTCACCTGTTTGCGGCCAGACCGGCTCAGGGGCCGAGCAGGGTCTTCGGCCGCGGTCACCGCGTGCGCATGGCGAATTAAATAAAGCATGAAATTAAGTCAGCCCCCGCTCTCGCGTTATCCACTTTATGTCCGGCCACCAGAGGCCCGCAGGGAACGTTGCCATCACCGGGGAGAGCCTACGTCCAGGAGCTTTCGCACCGCTCGCAAGAGATCACTCAAGGCATAGGGCTTGATGATCCGCGCTTGATGCTCTGCTTTTAACCAGCGCACCGTCCCCTGGCTCTCCTCAGACTCACAGGTGCAGAGCAATCGCAGATTAGGACACGCCTTAAAAAGTCTCCCCACCTCTCGTTCGCCTTCACCCGCCAAGCTCGTTATCATAAGCTGCACCGGCCGCTCGGCATCAGACTTACCCAACCCTTCAGCCCACGTGGCCGCCGCCGATACCCGATAACCTTCGGCCGTCAGCATGCCCGCGACCATTTTTCGCACCAGTCCATCGGCCTCAATCAGCCCGACACTTTCATGCCCACGCGCGGGCGATACCACCACCGCTAGCGGCGGCGATTCCTCCGCGGTGGCGTCGGTGGCCGGCAACCAGACCTCAAACGTCGATCCGACCAAGACCGTGCTCCGAACTTTCACGAACCCGCCACTCTGACGCACCACCTCGTGGACAATGGGCAGACCAAGACCCGTGCCCTTGCCCGCTGGCTTAGTCGTAAAAAAAGGTTCGAAGAGACGCCGCCGCGTCGCGGCATCGATGCCGGTGCCGTTATCCGTAACCATCAGCACAACATAACGGCCCGCCGCTGGCGCCGCCGGACTCGGCTCCAGCGCCCGGGCCAACTCCCGCACGGTCGTGCCAATCACGATACGACCCTTGGCGCGGAGCGCATCCCGCGCGTTAAGTACGAGATTGAGCAAGACCTGCTGAAACTGCGCCAGATCCGTCCGCACATTCGGAAGGACCTCGGCTAGGTCGAGTTCGACGGAGCCCTCCGCCCGGACCAATTGCTGGAGAACCGCCCACTCCCGGCGGATCAGTGTATTAATATTTAGAATACAAAAATCAACCGACTGCCGTCGGCTGAAGAAGAGGAGTTGTTGCACGAGAGCGGCCGCTTTAGCACTCGCTTGCTGAATCGCCGCCACTTCGACCAAGGCGGCAGGCTCGTTCACTAAACGCGCCGTCAGCAGTTCACTATAACCCGTGATCACGGAAATGAGGTTATTAAAATCGTGCGCGACATTTCCGGCGAGGCGTCCCACCGCTTCGATTTGTTGCGCCCGCGCCAGATCCTCGCGCAGAGCAGTTGTCTCCGTCTGATCACGATAGGTCGCCACCACTTGCGGCTGGCTCGCCCCCAACTCACCGAAAAATTCATAAGTCCACCGAGCAGAAACCTTCCCGCCGCCACACTGCGTCAGGCCGCCTTGCCCCACCAGCGGACCCAGACTAATCCCGCCCAAGCACCACTGGCGCAGCCGAGCCAATTCCGCCCTATCTTCATGCAACTTGGCGATGGACTGCCCCACCAATTCGCCAGCCGCATAACCCGTCAGCGTACAAAAACTGGCGTTAACAAAATCGATGACGAAGCCGGCCGAGCCCTCCTTGGCGTGCGCGATCAACACCGCCTTGCGCTGGGCGCGCAAAGCCGCGGCTAAGACCGCATCCGACACAGCGGCCGACGGCTCGCCTTGGCGGGTGACTCGGGAGGTTTTTTTGGGACGGGCCATTTCTACAAGAAAAGCGAGCGGCTCCCGCGACGACAGTAAAAAAATTGAATCGGCAGGCTTTTCGCCGCTTCCTCGGAAACGCTGGTCCTCCTCGGCCGAAGCCTCCGCCGTCCGCAGCCCCCGCTCCGAAGTTAAGTCAAAAGAACGACCGCGGAGGAGCCTCGCCGAAGGCAGCCACCGGACCGTTCAGATCGCTGCGCGCCAGCCTTAGGGCGCGAGCCGCTCAATGCACCACCCATCTTTTTCTCGGCGATAGCGCAGCCGATCATGCAATCGACTCCGGCGGCCTTGCCAGAATTCGACGGTTTCCGGCGAGAGGCGCCAACCACCCCACTGCGGAGGCAACGGCACTTCGATCCCGGCATACTTCTTCTCAAGCAATTTCATGCTCTCCTCGAGCAAGCCCCGCCCCGCGATCAGCGAGCTCTGCGGCGCGACCCACGCACCCAACTGGCTCGCCCGCGGCCGCGAATGAAAATAAGTCGCACTCTCTTCGCGCGGCACCTTCACGACGGCCCCTTCCACGATCACTTGGCGCTCCAGCGCCACCCACGGGAATAATAACGTCGCGAAGGGATTGCTCTCGAGCTCACGCCCCTTGCGGCTCGCATAGTTTGAGAAAAAAACAAAACCCCGCCCATCCAACCCTTTCAATAAAACTGTCCGCGCCGACGGCCGCCCATCCCGGCCCGCCGTCGCCAGCGTCATCGCATTGGGCTCGGGGATCTTCGCCGCTTCCGCCTCTTGAAACCATGTTTCAAATTGGCGAAAAGGATCCCGCGCCAAATCCTGCTCGGCGAGCCCGGCCAGTGAATAATCTTTTCTGAGATCGGCAAATGACACGGCGCTCACCTTGTCATCTCGGGCCGTTCTGTCAAAAATCAACGCGTTAAACCATGGATGAGCGCCGCATCGGCGGGAAAGGCCCGGACGAGCTCAGCCCGAGACGCCAGCGAAAAGCCCCGCTCATTCCACGGCGGCGATACCGTGCAACCGACCAACGCCCAGCCATGAAGTTCCAAGACAGTCGCGGCCCCCGGCACCACCGCCAAGCGCGCCCCCTGCCAGACCCCCGCCGGCACCAGCACTTGTGACACGTCGCCCGCTAACACGGCCGGCCCCAGCCGCACCGCTTGAAACCTCCCGCCCCCGCGTTCACATTGAACATGCTCCACGGGATCGCCGGCATAAAAATGCCAAAGCTCATCCTGTTCGATCCGATGCAGCGCGGAAAACTGCTCCGCCGTGAGGAGAAAGTAAATCGAGGAGGCCGTGCCGCTCCGCCAGGTCTGCCGAAAAAAACCGCCCTCACCCGGCAGTGGTTCCAGCCCGAGCTTAACGATCAGCGCGCGCGCCGCCGCATTCATTCCTAGCGCCCCGCTCGGCGTTTCGCCTCATCGCTTTTCTCGGTGGGCATGAACGGCGCGAGCTTTTCCACCAACGGCGTCATCATGGCGGGTTCGCCACGGTGGTAAATCCAAGAGAGGAGAATCACGCTACCAGCCAATACCGCGCAGAGCCAAGGCAAGAGTCCGTTGATCTTTCGCAGCACCCGCCAAAGCCCAACCAAGACCACAACGATCAACAGCTGAATCGCCCAGCGGCTCCACGCCTCTCGAGAAACCCCCTTGAACTGATCCCAAAAACTCAACTCCGCAGCCGCGAAAATAAAAGCGTAGATTAAAATAGTTCATAAGTTTCCCGAACGATCTAACCAGGCGCAAGCCTTCACCGCTGATCCCCCTTGCACGGCGATCGTTATCCATCAGAAACGGTCCGCTCGGGGATGCTCGCTCGGCTGGCTTGCCCCCTGCCCTAATTCACAGAATCCTCCCTCTCCCTTAATCCCTCTGCGATGAACGCCACTGCCCATCACGTTGCCGCCGAAGCAGAACGCCTGCTCCGCTCACTCATGCACGTGGACTGCGATCCGCGGGGAAAGACGTGGAACTACGAGGCCTGTCTCGCCATCGCCCCTCTCACGCTCGAAATCAATGAGCTCAAAAAAGACCGCGGTGCCGTCATTCTCGCCCACTCTTACCTTGAGCCGGAAATCATCTACGGCGTCGCTGATTTCCGCGGCGACTCCTACTTTCTCAGCCTGAAAGCCCGCGAATTGCGCGCTCCCGTCATTTTATTCGCGGGCGTCGTGTTCATGGCCGAGACCGCAAAAATTCTTTCGCCCGCCGCCACCGTGATCGTCCCCGACCGCGACTCGGGTTGCTCACTGGCCGATGCCCTGACCGGAGATCAACTGCGCCAGCTCAAATCGCTTTACCCCGATGCTACCGTCGTCTGCTACATCAACAGTACCGCCGAGGTCAAAGCCGCCTCCGATGTCTGCGTTACCTCCGGTAATGTCTACGCCATCGTCGAAAAACTCCCCGCCCGCCGGATCTTATTCGTGCCCGACCGGCTCATGGGTGACAACCTCCGCACTGAAATGAAGCGACGGGGCGTTGACAAAGAAATCATCACCGCTGACGGCACGTGCATGGTTCACGACCAATTCACCCCCACCGATATCACCGCCGCTCGCCAGCGTTATCCCGGCCTGCTGGTCGTCGCCCATCCCGAGTGCCCGCCAGCAGTCGCCGCGGCGGCCGACTTCGTGGGCAGCACCGGCGCCATGATGAAATACGTCAAGACCACCGGCGCTCCCTATTATTTGATGCTCACCGAATGCGGACTCGTCGGCCGGCTCCAAGTCGAGTCTCCCGAAAAAGCCTTTGTCGGCGGGTGCCGCTTGTGCCCTTACATGAAGCTCAACTCCCTCGAAAAAATCCGCGACGCCCTCAAATCGCCGCGGCCTGATCAGATCATCACGCTCCCCGAAGACGTGCGCCAACGCGCCGCCCATTGCCTTGAGCAGATGTTCGCACTTTCACCGGCCGACTAATTTTGGTCTTTTCCATGATGATCTCCCCTCGGACCGACCACCTTATTGACCTCGCCCTTGAGGAAGACGCCGGGCTCGGCGATCTCACCAGCGAGGCGATTTTTTCCGCGCACGACCGGGCTCGCGGAATCATCGTCGCGAAACAGGCGCTCACGTTGTGCGGCATCGGTATCGCCACTCGCGTATTTAAAAAGGTCGATCCGAAACTTACCGTAACCCCATTGGCGGCCGACGGCGATCGCCTCAAAAATGGCCAACTCGTCCTGCGGATTAGCGGTCCGACGACGGCCTTACTTACGGCCGAACGCACCGCTTTAAATTTTCTGCAAAAGCTTTCCGGCATCGCCACCCTCGCGCAGAAATTCGCGGAGGCGATCGCGGGTACCGGCGTGCGGATCGTCGACACCCGCAAGACCACGCCTGGCTGGCGTGCACTTGAAAAATACGCGGTCCGTTGCGGGGGCTGCTGGAACCACCGCTCGTCTCTGGGGGAACATGTCCTCATCAAAGACAACCATATCGCCGCCGCCGGTTCACTTGCCCGCGCCGTCGCCCTCGCCCGCGCCGCCGCCCCGCATCTCGCTAAAATTGAAGTGGAGGCGAAAACCCCTGCGGAGGTCGCGGCCGCCCTGCGCGCCGCCGCCGACGTCATCCTCCTGGATAATATGACGCCCGCCATGATTCAGCGAGCCATCGCCCGCATCGCCGGCGCGGCCGTGGTGGAGGTTTCCGGTGGCGTGCGTTTTGAAACCCTCCGCGATTACGCCCTGCCCGGAGTCGATGTGATCAGCGTGGGGGCGCTCACCCACTCCGCGACCGCCGTCGATCTGAGCCTCGAAGTCAGCCCCATTCGCAAACGGTAAAGCCAAGGGGCCGATTCGCCGCCGCGGCGCTTTCATGAAAATATTTCGTACGGACTGTCTCGTCATCGGCGCCGGCCTTGCCGGTTCGGCCTACGCACTGCGCGCCGCCCAACACGGGCTGGCGGTCGAACTACTCTCCCTCGCCGAACCACTCGCCGCCAACAGCGACTGGGCGCAAGGTGGTATCATCTACGACACCACCGCTGATCCCGCTGCACTGGCGCACGATATTTTCGAGGCCAGCGATCGCACCGCCAACCCCGCGGCCGTCGAGCACCTCGTGCGCGAGGGCCCCCGCGCGGTGGAGGAGTTCCTCCTGGAGAATCTTCAAGTGTCCTTCGATCGTTCTGCCGCGGGCGCCCTCGATCTCACGCGCGAGGGCGGGCACAGCACGCGCCGAATCATTCATGCTAAAGATGCGACCGGTCACGCCATTCTTTCTGCGGTCGCCACCCAGGTCGATGCGACCACAAATATTTCCCGCCGCACTGGCTGGGTCGCCATCGACTTACTCACCCTCTCGCATAATTCCGACGATCTCGCCGATCGCTATCAACCGCTCACTTGTTTTGGCGCTTACGTCCTCAATACCACCACCGGCGAAACCGTCGCCATCGTTGCCAAAAAAACCATCCTCGCCACCGGCGGTCTCGGCCAAATTTTTCACCACTCCACCAACGTGCCCGGCAGTGTCGGCCACGGCGTCGCCATGGCCTACCGCGTCGGCGCTCGACTCATCGACCTCGAGTATGTGCAGTTTCATCCGACCGTTTTTGCTAAAAAAAACGCCCCGCGGTTTTTAATCACCGAAGCCCTCCGCGGCGAGGGCGCCGTCCTCCGTAATGCCCGCGGGGAATGTTTCCTCGACACGATTGATCCGCGCGGCTCCCTCGCACCTCGCGATGTCGTCGCCCGCGCCATCAAGCAAGAGCTCGCCACCAGCGGTGAGCCCCACGCGCTCCTCGATTTGTCGGCCATGACTCCCGACTTTATTCGGGAACGATTTCCGACGATTTACGCCCGCTGCCACGCCCACGGACTCGATATCACTCGCGAGCCCATCCCGGTCGTTCCCGCCGCTCACTTCGCGTGTGGCGGCGTCCATACGGATCTCGCGGGTCGCACCAGCGTCCGCCACCTCAACGCCATCGGCGAGAACGGCTGCACCGGCCTTCATGGCGCCAACCGGCTCGCCAGCACGTCATTACTTGAATGCCTGGTGAGCGCCAAATTCGCCGCCCTCGCCGACTTCGCCGAAATCGCCCACGAATCTTTTCAGCTTCCAAGACCACGCGACTGGGCTAGCCCGACCCGCGAAGCCGATCCCGTTTTAATCCGGCAAGACATGCTCCAAATCCAACACACCATGTGGAACTACGCCGGAGTCGTCCGTTCGCCGAAACGCCTCACCCGCGCTCGGAGAATTCTCATCGAGTTACGCGAGGAAATCCAAAGCTTTTACCGCGGCTGCCGGCTCACCCGTGAACTCATTGAACTGCGCAACGCGATTCAAACCGCCCTCCTCGTCGTCCACGCCGCCTCCCTCAATCCCCAAAGCAAGGGCAGTCACTACATCATCGAGGAGGCTTAAAAAATCGGCCGAAGCGCCGGGCTCGCCGGCGGGCCGCCACGTTAACCTCGATCCACTCGGGCGCTCCGGCGCGGCGCCACCCACGCCGCGCCAAAGGGTGCGGCGGTTTAAGCGCGGACCAAAGAAAGCGCGCGCGCTTTTTCTAGAATGATTTCAAGCGCCGCGAAATCGGCCTCCCGAGTATGGCTGGCAATCGTAAAATCAAACTTCGGCGCCTCGCGCAGCTCTGCCTCCGCCGTCGCGATGCGGCGGGCAATCTCCTCTTCATGATCCTTATCCCGCGCGCGCATCCGCGCCTCCAGCCGAGCGTGATCCACCACAATAAAAATCGTCGTCAAGGCCCGGCGCAATCCCGCGTCGTCCCGCGACACTTTACGCAAACTCTCCACGCCCTGCACATCAATGCTCATGACAAGATCTCGGCCAGAGGCCAAGGGCGTCAAGACACTCGATTTTAACGTTCCGTAAAGACGGTCTTCATGATCGCCGTGCACGAGCGCCCATTCGAGAAAATGGCCTTGCTTGATCCGCTCTTGAAACTCCGCCGGTGAGAAAAAATGGTAATGCTCCCCGTTAATCTCACCCACCCGTGGCGACCGGGTCGTCGTCGTCACTACCCGGGAAAATTCCCGGCGTTCTTGAACGAGTCGATCACACAGCGTGCTTTTGCCGGAGCCAGCGGGACCAGCAATGACGAGGAGAACCGGATGCGCAGCACACATAGGGCGGCTCTCAATAAGTAAACGCCACGAACGTCACCAGCAGACCGTAACCGGCCAAGCCACCACCCAAAGCCTGGGCGCGCTTCGGCCGGACGAAGATCCAATAAATGAAATCACGCAGCCGCCACGGTTGCGCGCCCAGCCAGACGGCACTGGCGATCGCCAGATAGACCGCGATCTTGTAGACCACGATCTGCGGATGCGCGAAGTTCATATAACCCGCCTCCAGCAGGGGCATCGCTCCCATGAGGATTAATGTGGCGAGACCACGCACGGCCAAAAAGTCCGGAACACATTTGAAAGCCAGCACGGCCACCAGCAAGAAACCAATGAACAGATAGGTCTTGTACTCTCCAAAATCTGCCGGCGAAAGATGCCAGATCGCGTAGAGGAACCAAGCCGCACCTGTGCCA
>CAMDOF010000080.1 GCA_945903465.1 Opitutus sp. GAS368 | reverse complement strand
CTCGGACACGGGCCTCTGCCCGGAGCGGTCACGGTGCGCTACGACGATCTCGCCTCGGGTCGCTTTCACTACCAGCGGGTCGCGATCGAAGGCATCGCGCGTTCGGTGTCGCCGGTAAGCGAGGGGCGCAGCGTGGTGCGCGTCGATGTCGGCTCCCGCATCGTCGAAGCAAGGGTGGATGCCGCGATCGATGACGAAAGTGCGATCGTGGACAGCCGCGTGCGCGTCGAAGGCCTGGCGGCGGGCGGGATCAACCGTCGCCGCCAGCTCGTACAACCGTATCTGCGCACTCGCGATAGCAGCGAAATCGGCATCTTGGAGCCCGCGGTGCCCAAGGCCGCCGTGCCGCGGGTGGCGGCTTCGGAGCTCCTGACTTTTCGGGGCAGCGGCCAGGGAAATCATCGCATCCGCATCGGCGGCGTCGTCACCGCGTGCCCTTCCAATGTGCTGGTGTTCGTGCGCAGCGGCCAGACCGCATTCGGGCTCAAGTTCTTTTCGCCCACGAACGTCGAAGTGGGTGATCGCATCGACGTTCTTGGCTTCACCGAGATGGGCCGTTTCAGCGCCATCGTGGTGGATGCTAGGCTGCTCACCCGCGAGCCTGGACCGCCGCCGGTTCCGGTGGAGATCGACATTCCGACCCTGCTGAGCGGAACCCGCGACGGCGACCTCGTGGCGCTAACCGCGGAGCTGACCAACCTCTTCCACACTGAAAACGGGGTGGGCCTTTCCCTGCAACAAAACGGCCAAGCCTTGCAGGCCCGCGGCCCGGCCATGAATTTCAATCTGCCGTCGGGATCGCTTGTCCGGCTGACGGGTATCTGCCAGGTCGAATCGAGCGCCAGTGTCATCCTCAGTTCGAGACCGGAAACGGTGATGCTGCAAATCCGTTCGCGCGACGACATCGCCGTGCTGCAATATCCCTCATGGTGGACGGTGCGGCGCCTCGCAACGGTCCTGGCCGTACTGGCAGGTGCCACGCTGCTGGCCGGTCTGTGGATCGCGATCCTGCGGCGGCAGGTGAACCGGCAGACGGCGGCGCTGCGGCAGCGCATCGAGTCCGAGGCCGCGCTCGAAGAACGTCAGCGGATTGCGCGCGAGTTTCACGATTCGCTCCAACAGGATCTCACCGGACTTGGGCTGCGCCTCGACGCCGCGGCCACCCGTGCCCTGGACGACAAGGGCCGGCAGATCATCGCAACGTCGCGCAGCCTGCTTTCCCGCATTCAGGCCGAGACGAAGAATTTTGTCTCCGATCTCCGCGATGCCGCCGAACTGGACCGTAATCTTGCCACGGCGCTCGAAGCCATCGCCGCGCAGCACAGTGGCGACGTTGAGGTGCGAGCCGAGTTCGCCGAGCCACCGCCGCCGCTGCCCGGCGGCAATATTCATCATCTCCGCATGATTGCGCGCGAATCGGTTACCAACGCCGTCAAACACGCCGGCGCTACTCAAGTGGTGATCCACGTTGCCAAGGTCGACGGACGGCTTGTGCTTCGCATCAGCGACAATGGCTGCGGCTTCGATGTCAACCAGACGCTCGGCAAGTCCGGTCATTTTGGATGCGTTGGCATTCGGGAGCGGGCCCGCAAGCTCAGGGCGTTCGTCACGTGGCACAGCGCGCCGGGCACGGGCACGACGGTCGAAGTCGTGCTTCCCCTGGCCCGCGAGACAGCGATGTGGCCGGCGGGCGGGCGCCAGGAAACTCTGCCCGAACCCGCCCACACCGGCCGGTGAAACCGGCCCGCACTCCGACCATGTCCGATCCCGCCAGAGGCCAGAACATACTGACGGTCCTGATCGTCGACGACCATTTCGTCGTTCGCAGCGGACTGGTCACCTCGCTCGAACTCGAGGACGACATTCGCGTCGTGGCCCAAACCGATTGCGGGGAGGACGTGCTCGAAATCTACGGCCGCCACCGTCCGACGGTCGTATTGATGGATTTGCAGCTGCCCGGCCAGAGCGGCGTGGTGGCCACCGCCAAGTTGCGGACGTTCGACCCGAATGCGCGGGTGCTCATTTTTTCCAATTTTTCGCGCCATGACGAGATTCGGGCCGCGCTCGACGCCGGCGCGCTGGGCTACATTTCAAAATCGGCCTCCCGGACCGAGTTGCTCGCTGCGTTGCGCCTCGTGGCCCAAAACCACCGGTATCTCCCCGCCGATCTTGCCCGTCACCTCGCGGCTGCCCGGCTCGGTCCCGCCATCACCGCGCGCGAACGTGACGTGCTCGCTCACATCATTGCCGGCAGAGCCAACAAGGAAATCGCCGCCACGCTGAAAATCTCCGAGTTCACGGTAAAACGTCACGTGAGCACCATCATCGACAAGATGTCGGTCAACAACCGCGCCCAGGCCGCCGTCGAGGCGATCCGCCGCGGGCTCGTCAGGATGCCCGAATAACGCTGCTCGCGCCCGCGGCGCCGAGAATGGTTCGAAAGTGCTATATGCGGGGGAGTGCAATTTCTTCGCCGCTTTGCGCTGATGGCGCCCCAGAATGGAGCGCCGGAAACGGCCTGCTTATTTACCCTAATCGAGTCCCATTACCCCATGAATTCATGTCCTCTCGCGGGAGGCCGGCAGTGTTTTGCCGTCTTTTTCCGCATCGTCTCCACGCTGACTGGCCTCGCTCTATTCGCCGTCGACGGTTCCGCCCAAGGTGCCACTCCCGGCACCATCACGGGTCGCATCCTTAATCCCGCCACCGGCGAGTACGTGCGCAACGCCGAGGTGCGCATCGAAGCCACTGGGCAGTCGGTCATCTCCGGTGCTGGCGGCTTATATCGGCTGACGCAGGTGCCCCCAGGTGAAGTCACCGTCAAGGTCACCTACACCGGCCATATCCCAGCCACCGCGATGCTGAACATCGCACCCGCTGCCACGGTAATGCAGGATTTTGAGCTCACCAGTGCCATCGATAAAACCGACGGCGGCCCCCTCAAACTCGGTAAGTTCACCGTCTCCGGCGAGCGTGAAGGGAACGCCAAGGCCATCATGGAGCAGCGCAACTCCATGAATATCACGAACAGCGTCGCCTCCGAAACCTTCGGCGACGTCTCCGAGGGTAACATTGGCGAATTCGTGAAGAACCTGCCCGGCGTCGAAATCGAGCTGAACGCGGACAAGGTGCTCGCCGTTCGGCTTCGCGGTCTTGGTGCCGAATATACCAGCGTCACGTACGATGGCGTTTCCCTGCCCGGTACCGATGCCAACGCCGGGGCGGCGGGTAACGCCCGGGCCTTCAATTTCGAACAGGTTGGCCTCAGCAGCATCGATTTGATCGAGGTGCTGAAGACCGTCAGCGCCGATCAGGATGCCAATGCCCCCGCCGGCACGATCAATCTCCGGCCGAAGCGGGCCTTCGACCGCAAAGGGCGTCGGATCTCCTGGCAGGCTAATCTCTCGGCGTTTTCGGAGGCTCTGACGCTCAGCCGAACCCCCGGCCCAGACGAGCGCCCCATGCGCAAGCTCCGGCCCGGCGGGAGCATCGACTACTCGGACGTCTTCTTCAACGACCGGCTTGGAGTCGTGCTGAACGTGAGCGAGTCGAATGTCTACTCCATCTGGTCGCAGATGGCAGTCACCTACAACTACACCCCGACGGTCGCGGATCCCCGGCCGGCAGTGCCTACAACCATCAACGCGCTCTACGGACCGCGGACAAACGAGGTCTTTTCCACCTCGTTGGCGGCGGATTTCCGCGCGACACCTAATCTCGTGCTATCGCTCAGCGCCATGTACAACACTGTGGATCTGTGGTATTACATCCGAGACGGCTTCTTCGACGCGGTAAACCGCGCCCTTGTCGTCGGGACCGATCCGCTGACGAACTTCCGCGCCGGAGCGGGCAATGGCCGGGTTCGCACCCAGCAGCGCGGCATCAACAAAATGGGCAAGGGCATGACCTATCTGCCCAAGTTTGAATACAAGCGGGACAACCTCACGGTGGACGGCCGGTTTGCGTATTCCACTTCCAAGAGTTCGTACAATCCGAACCGATTTGATTCGGTTAACAATACGGGGACGCCGACTCTCACCGGGGTCGATTTCACCGCTAGCCGCTCGCACTACTCCAGTTCCGACTGGACGATCACCCAGACGGCGGGCTCCGACTGGAGCGACGGCCGGGGTTATACCGCCCCGGCGATGGTCTTGAGTGACGGGCGGCTGGCCAAGATGGAAATCTCCAGCGGAGATGTGACGGCCACGCTCCGCACCTCTGCGGGCCTGCCGGTGGTTTGGAAAGCCGGGGTGAAGACGCAGCGCGAGGTCCGGGACTTCGCGAACACGACGCCCGCGATGACCTACGACTACACTGGCCCGGGCGCAGGCACGGGCGCCTGGGCGGGCGTGAGTTCGTCCTGGCCGATGAACACGGAAATGCTGGGCGCAAATGTACGCTCGATTTCCGGAGGCAGCCACTTCGTGCCAAATCTCCTCGAAGTGTACAAAATGTACCAGAACACCCCGCAGTACTTTTCCAACAACGTCACTGCGGCCAATTACTACAGTGCTTATATTGGCAATGTGCGGCAATATGCCGAGGATATCAACGCAGCCTTCTTCATGGGCACGGCCAGCATCGGCCAGCGGACCACTTTCCGCGCCGGTCTGCGGTACGAGGAAACCAAAGGTGATGCGCGAGAATTCGATCCGCGAACGCCCGCTGAGGTGCGGGCGGCCGGCTACGCCGTCTCCGCCGGCCGCGCCACCACCATCCCGGGTCTTGAATACCAGTACTTCTCCCAGTCCATGATCCACCGCAAGGGCGGCTACGGTCACCTCTTTCCGAGCTCGAGCATCAAGTACAAGATTTCGGATCGCTTGGACGCGCATTTCGGTTACAGTCGCACGATTCGCCGGCCCACCTTCCGCGATGTCGCGGGGGTCTGGGACGTCAACGACACCACGCAACGCGTCAGCGCACCGAATCCGAACTTGACGCCGGAAATCTCGGATAACCTCTCCGCCCGGGTGGCCTACTACTTCGAGCCGGCGGGCATCCTCGCGGCAAATTTCTTCCAAAATACGGTGCATGGCCTGTTTATTTCGAGCGAGATGACGCCGGCAGAATACGGCTATACCGGAGATCTCGATCTCGCCGGCTACACCATCGTATCGACCATCAGCGGTGCAAAGCGGACAAAAATCCGCGGCATTGAACTCGAGTACAGTCAGAGTCTTTCCTTTCTCCCCCGCCCTTTCAATGGGCTCAACGTGCGGGCGAGCTACACGCGAAATCAGGCCGAGATCATCTTGCCGCTGCTGGCCGAGCACTCGGTCAAGACGGGGTTGAGCTACGCCTGGCGGGGATTCAACCTCTACGGCAATCTCAGTTGGAGTGACAGTTTCCCCACCAATGCGACGGGCACGACCTATCGCCGGCATCGCACCGTAGTCGACGCCGGCGGCGGCTATCGTATTTCCGACCGCGTGAGCCTCTTCTTCGCGCTGAGGAACGCCTTCGACGCGCCTCTGCTGAACATGCAGAAGAACGGTTCCGTTCCCGCCGTGGTGACCGGCTACCAATCCATGGGCACCGGCATGACGCTGGGAGTTCGCGGTACGTTCTGATGCGAGCCAGCGGCGCATGCCGCCTCCTGCTTCCGCTTCCCTTCATCCGTGCGCTCGAGGCGTTTCCGCGTAAGCGACCGGGACGGATCCACCTGAAGGGGCTTGGCGAGGGACCGTAGATCGGGTCGTAATGGTGACCATTACGAGAGATGCACGCTGACCATGGTAACCAATCTGACCGAGGGCTATGCCGTGGGGGCGGGCAGACGGGGTCAGTCCGCTGATTGCAAGGTCCGTTGCGATAGATTTTACGGGCTTGCCGGGCGTCGTCACCTGGCCGCGTGGGAGAAGGTGAATCAGCCGCGGGCGTCCACCGTTTGCACCCGTGCCTGTAAAGCTCCCCTTCCCCGTATTAACGCCGCCGGCATAAACCGCGTCGGGCTTCGGCAGCGCTTGCACTTCGGCCGCGAGTCTCGCCGCCGTTTTCTGCAACGCGGCACGGCGCGTCCGCGTGGATTGATCGGCGACACGTTCCAGGAGGGCGTCCAACTCGCGCTCGAGGGCGCGACGGTCTTCGTCGGCCGGAGCCGCAGGCGCGAGATTGTCGGTGAGATTGGATTTCTGCCAGCGCGGCGCGGACTCGATGGAATCGAGCGCGGTCACCGGCCGGCCGGCCGCGATGTTTTTCCGGCGCGGTCGGTCACGCGCACTTCGGCAGCGCGAACATGAAATCGTCTTTGCGCGGCGCGAGCTTCGTGACGGTCACGCGCACGCAGCGGCCGGCGATGCCGTCGTCCTTGGTGCCACCGGTCGCAAAGGGCGTGAGGCCGAGGTTCGGGAAGTCCGCCATGAACCTGATATCGTAACGAATCCAGAGGAGCTTCACGTCGCGGCTAAACTCCGGATCGTCGCTGACCTCGACCTTAAACCGCACCGGAAACCCCAATCCCGCCCCGATGCCGTTGAATTCGTCGAGCGCCGGGAGCAGCGAGACCCGATCGATCTCCACCGTCTCGCCCAAGTCCACCTGCACCCACTTCACCGCGTCGGCCGTTTTCGCGAGCGCACTGTGGTAGCCGCGGCTGACATTCGCGCCGACGCCTTGGGCGCCCGCGGCGAGTTCCTCGAGCCGGCGCGTGAGGGCCGTGTAAGCTTCGCCGGCTTGGACCCGGAGCGGAGCTTCGAGCGCCGCGAGCGCCGCGGCGTTCTCGCGTTGTTCACGGCGCAGCCGACAGGCGAGGACCTGCACCGGTGGGTCGCGATAATATTCGCGGTCCGTGCGGTCGAGCGCGGCAAACACGGCCGGCAGGCTATACTAGTCCTCCTGCGAAATCGGATCGAATTTGTGCTGGTGGCACTGCGCGCAGTGCACGGTGAGGCTGGAGAACGCGCCGATGGTGTTGGCCACCATGTCGTCGGGATCGAGGTGACGCGCGATTTTCCCGTCGGTCTTCGACTCGGGCAATTCGGCGTGGCCGATGAAATCCCACAGGCCCGCGGCGATGAAGCCGATCGCTTCGATTCCGTCGGCCGTGTCGGGAAAGAGCACGTCGGCCGCCACCTGCTCCTGCACGAAACGGGGAAAGGGCTTGTCCGCATTAAAGGCGCGGATCACGTAGTCGCGTTAAGGCCACGCATTCAGACGCAACTTGTCTTTGTCGTAGCCGTGGGTGTCGCCGTAATGCACGACATCCAGCCAGTGCCGTGCCCAACGTTCCCCGTGCCGCGGCGACGCGAGCAGGCGATCCACGAGTCGCTCATAGGCATCCGGCGCGCGGTCCGCGGCAAAGGCTTCGATCTCCTCCGGGGTCGGCGGCAGCCTCGTCAGATCGAAGTAAAGCCGGCGGCAAAGCGTCCGAGCATCGGCGGCCGGCGCCGGCGTGAGTCCGTGCGCGGCGAGTTTTTGCCGGATGAAGGCATCGATGGGATTGGCCGTTCCGGCCGGCGGGGTCGGTTTAACGATCGGCCGCAGCGACCACCAGTTGAGCAGATCGCCACCGCGACACTCGCCCGCTCGGGCCAGGCGGCGCCGGCATCAATCCACGCCTTGATTTTCGCGATATCCCCGGGCGCGAGGGCGGCATCCGCTCTTCCGGATCGGCGCTGGAGATATACTTCACGAGCGGACTCGCGGCCGCCCGGCCCGGCAAGATGTTGGGCGCGCTACTCTCACCGCCGTTGAGGGCTATGGACTTCACATCCAAACGATAGCCGCCCTTTTGCTTTTCGGGCCCGTAACATTTCAGGCAGTTCGCCGCAAAGATCGGTTGAATCTCTTTCTCGAAATCCGGCGGGGCCGCGGCGGCAGCAGCCGAGAGCAGCAGGGCGAGTGGAATGAGACGGACCTTCATCGGCGGGGCGCTTTGATCGCGGACCGGGCGGCAGGGAGTGGGCGATTCAGGCGGGGAATCTTCCGAAGGGAAAATGGGCGAACAGGCAAATGCCCGCCGAGCCCGCTTGCACTCCCGAATCCGGATGCGGGCTACGATTTCTTGCCGGCCGCCGGCGAGGCGATGGGGCCGACGCAGATATCCGTGCAGACGCTGTCGCTCGTGGGCGTGCGGCCGGTGCGCTTGACGAGCAGGAGATCGCCGACGGCGAGTTCGGTAAGCGCGATTTGCCGGCCACCTTTCCAGACGCGCATGCTCCCGTCGACGGCCAGCTGCGTGCGGCGGGGCTGTGGCTGAAGCTCGTGCCGCTGCCAAACAGAACGATCGTGCGATCCAGCAGCGGTTCGTCGCCGTCTTCGATCGAGCGGAGGTGGTCGAGGGAGTGGGAAAATTGCTGCATGAGGAACACTTCGCTGCGGGCGAGCCGTTCGAGCACCACCGGGTCGCCGTTGTGATGGGAGAGACACTGGCGCGCCTGCGTGATGCCGATCTCGGGAATCGCGAGCCCGTTGCCTTCGCTGCCCGCCCGGATCAACGTCCGCTCATTTTCCCATCGGTATGCGCGCGCAGCGCGGCGGGGTCGGAATACGGATTGACGAGCCGGATGGCTCCACCCTGCCCTGATCGCGACGTCACTGGAATGCTCAGGCCGTTGATCGACGCCAGAATCGTGCGCGCCTCCGACTCGATTTCGATCACCGACGGCAATTGCCCCTTGGCCTGCAAAATGGCCGCGCGATCGCTGGGCAAAAAAGAAGGCCGGTATTCCGCATCCACCTCGATCGTCACCGTCCCGTCGGCGGCGCGTTTAACCACCATTTTTCCAAAGGGGAAGCGCTCGCAACGGAACGTGCCCGCCGGGCAACGCAGTGTTAGCGGCAGGTTCTGCTCCGGCTCAGGCTGGTAGGCGACCCAGGTCTCCGCTCCGGGCGCCGACAACAGCCAGGCGGGTTTTCCGGGCAGGCTTTGCAGGGTCGCATCCCGGACTTCGAGACGACCCTCGTCGCCCGTCGAAAATTCAGGCGAACGCACGAACTTCACCCACGGGTCGTCCTTACCGTCGATCCGCCGCTTGGTATAGGCCTCCGTATAACTGTTCCACTGCATCTCCAGCCGTCGATCCGCGCGCTCGTAGGCGACATGACGTTCGAAGCCTTCTGCCCGGTCCACGACTTTCGCCGCCAGCATGATTTCGCGGAATTTTGCGAAGGATCCGTATTCCTTGCGGTCGCCCATCTCAACCACGAAGCCACTTCGCGCCTGCACCCACGCTTCATCGGAAATGCCGGTGATGTCAGCACCGGCAAAGTTGTCCTGATAGAGCACGATATGGCGCGTCCGCGCTTCGAGCACAGTGCGGCCCCCGCGCAACCGCGTGGCTTCGAGGGGTCGCACGGCCGCATAGGTCTCGCCGTCTTCGATGAACCACCAGTCGCCCGGCTGCAGTTCGAGCGGCAGTTTCGTGATCGGCGCGCGATTGACGTAGAGGCCGTCGAGCCCGTCGGTCCAGCGCATCAGAAACATCGCGGCCGAAGCGCGCTGCACCTTGCTCTTCACCAAGTCCGTGCGATGCGTACCGGGTTTCGGCGTGTAGGAAGCCACGAGCGTGTTCCGATGCTGCACGGTGCCGAGCCGGCCGAACTCGACGAACTCGCGCAGCCACGGCCCGCGCGGCCCGCCTTTGTTGTCGGCCAGCGGCTTGTCCGGCTGATTGGTGTAATAGATGTCACCCTGGTCCAGCATGCTCATGCCGTTGAATACATAATGTGGATACAGCACGCAGTAGCGCGCCGGGCTGCCCAACGGGGCGGACGGGTTGCGGCTGTTGTTCCACCACGCCACGGCGCCGACATAGCAGGTATTCACGATCCACGACGAGGTGCTGGAGCCCAGCGCGTAGCTCTCCGTCTGATAGTTCACGTATTTCACCGGCCGCTGCGGGTCTGGCACCGGGGCGGTAGTCAGCTTGGGATAGGGCGCCCAGTGCTTCTGATCGACCATGCACTGCAACTCGCTGCGCGGCTGTTTTTGCCAGACGAGCGACTCGAAGTAGTCGGGCAGATCGGGCGCCATCGCCTCTGCCCGCAACCAAGCCGGCGAATTGCGATAAGATTTCGAATCCCAGCCGTCCCACTCGAAATACGGATTTATCCAGATGGGCCGCTTGAGGCCAGTGGCGAAATAGATCCGGTCGTTGTCGCAACCGAGCCATTCGCTCGGTGCCATGCGGCTGCCGGGTCCGGTGTTGCGCTCGAGCGCCGTCGACCACGTCAGCGCGCGATTGAGCCAGAGCCGCTCGCCGATTATCCGCGCCATTCGCCGCATCGTCGGGTCCTGCAGATGCCGTTTCATCACCTCCCAGCCAATGCCTTCATTCCAATGGCTTTCCAGCAGGTTGAACTCCGCCATGTCTCCCGTGGAGTTCATATGGTCGAGCTCACGCCGGAAACCCCAGTAGGCGATCGCCCGCACCCGTGCGTCGCGCAGGAACTCCGCGCCGAGCGCCAGTGGCGTCAGGTAGCCATGCACGTTCGACCCGTTTCCTCCCGGATGATCGAGCCAGCCAACCAAGCCCGTCCCCTTGTCGATGAGGTCGACCGCCCGCAACGCCTCTTCGATCACCGCGAGCGCCTCGGGTGTCAGACGATTCCTCGCGAACGTGATCCAATCGACCCATTGATGGAACATCCGGTGTCCCTTGCTCCGGGCTTTTGCGACGTCCTGGATCGCGGCCCGGCACGAGGCAATGACCTCTCGATTCGCCGCCGACACCACGGCCGGATCGTCGTGGTTCAATCGCTCGACCATCCACAGCTTTCCACCTGCCCGCCAGCTGTAGTGGTCGTGCCAGAAGCGCAGCGCGTCCTCTCCGGCCAAAAACTGATTCTTAAAGAAGCTCGCCGGAAAGGACGACACCGGACGTGTGAGCTCCGCCGCCGGGGCGGCGCTGACCAGAGGCACCAGAGAGACCGTGGCCAACAACAACGTGGCACGGCAGGCCGTGCGGAATCGTGATATCATAAAATTGAAATGAGGCTCAGACTTCGCAGATTCCGCCCGGACCGCCTGGCTTAGCGGAACGTTTGAGCGTTTCGCCGGCCGCTGACGAAAGCCTCACGGCTTCCGCTACACCGGAATACGCACTCGACCCCCTCTCAGAGATCGAACGTGAGGCTGAGAATAAATTGCCGTGGATCGATGATGCGAAACGCGCTCGGCGTTCCGTCGGGGTTGGCCGCGATCGGCTGCAGGCGGCCGCCCTCGGTCACGTTGCGGACATTCATCTGGATGGCGGACGCGATCTTTTCCTTGAACAACCGCATCCGGTAGCTCGCCAGCGCATCCACATAGAGATGCGCCTTGTCGTAAATGGGACGGCTGGGATCGAGCACGGTGATCACCGCCGGCAACTGCTCCTTGCCCGAGTAGCCGATGCCACCCTTGTCTTCCCAGCGCAACGCGCCGCCGACGCTGAACCGCTTCAGCACCTGGTGGTCGGTAATGCCGGCGAGTTTGAAGTTGGTGCTCGCGTTGATCCGATACCGGCGCACCTGGGGACGGCTCTTGCCCTCCAGCGCGCGCGCCACGGTGAGTTGCGTCGTCACGTCACTCGCCACGTATTGCGCGGCCGAAGTGCTATTATTGTAGCGCTCCGTATACCACGGCCGGTTGATGGTCGGATCGATAATCTTCGTCCAGACGGCCAGGCGCTCCTCCAGCCACTGCCCCACTTCCGCCGCCAATTTGGCGTTCATGGATTTCTGCTCCACGAGGTTGAGCTTCGTCGTCCAGTAGGAAGTCGGGTTGAAATGGATTTCGATTTCTTTGCCTTTGGCGACGATGAGATCCGCGGCGGAAAGCGGCACCGGCATCGGGTAAAGCAGTGCCACCGGCACCTTCATGATCTCGGCCACCCGCGTATCGAGCTGGGTTTGCGAGAGCACCTGGCCCCGCGCCGCCGCTTCCGCTTGGGTCCACAGCTCGGCATTAGTCTGCAGCTTCCAAGCGCCCGCGCCCCGCCACTCAAAATCTACGCCCTGCACCCGCGTCGCGAGCGTGGCGCTCTCGCCGTTGCGGCTGTTCTTCTGCGTGGTCGTATACTGGTTCGCGCGGATGGAGAGTTTCCCGCCGAAGAGATTGAACACGACGCCGTAATCTTCGCCTTCGCCGCGGGGATCGGGCAGCCGCCGCAGATACATATCGAGTGCGGGCGAGGCGGGCTGGAAGGCGTTCGATTTGTTCGCATACAGGTGCAGCCAATTGAGCGGCTTGACCACCACACCCGCCGTCGAGGTGAAGCCCTGGCCCACGCCCCAGTCGCCTTCGACCCAGCGGTCGACCTGCGGGTCGACATGGATGCCGTCGCTCGCCAGCCGGAACGGCATCTTGCTACGGCTATACCGGGCATCGTGCCGCCACCCGAAGGTGGTCACGACGCGTTCCTTCAGAAAATAACTCTGGAGCACGGCGCCGCGAGCTTTCAGGAGCGAGAGAGTGCCCGAGTTCTGGTTGATCGCGGACCCGAGCAGCACCGGCTCGCGGGTCGCGCCGGTGACCGGGTTGCCATAGGTCATCGTGTAGGTCCCCTGCCGGAACGCGGAGGAACCGTAATCGACATCATAGCCCTGATTGTCGCCCAGATAGAAATTGTAGTAGCCCACCCCGATCGCCAGCACGTTGGCGTTCACGCCGCGCTGCGAGCCCGCCGGCATCCATGTGTGATCGTCGAGGATCGATTCGCGATAGACGCGGTTCCAATCCTCGAAGCGTTTGTATTCATAATAGCCCGACAACTGGTGCATGCCCAGCCAGTGGAGGTGGTTTTTCTCCTGCCGGAGGTCGAGGCGATACGCGAGCTGGGTGCGGTAGATGTTTCGGTCTATGCCGCCCACCGCGGAACGCGGCAGCGCGGACGAGATGAACGGCCGGAGAAAATAGGGATTGAGGCTGCCGTCGAGGAGACGCTCGTTGACGTCCACTTGCAGCGGCTGGGCGCTGGCCAGGGCGCCGCTCGCGCTCGAGTCGCTCATCGGCAGCCGCGAGGTTTTCTGGTTGGTTTCCCGGAACCACGCGGCCTGGACGGCCAGCATTTGCCGTGGCGTTTCGAAAATCGTCTGATCCACCGACAGCGAGCCGATCCCCGAGTTCTCCTCGACGCGATTGGCGGAGGCCAGGTTGATCTTCGACCAGTCGTAATACGACTTGTCGCCAATCACCGGTTTGGAAACGAACATCGGCTGCCGCGCGAGAAACCCGTCGGGGTCCGCGAGGCCGATCATGATGACGCCCGTGCCACTCGCCACCGCGGTGGGATTCGTGGTCATGGTGGGGCGGGAGGTTCCCCAAAAACCGATGCCACTGCGATCGACATACACCAGCGAGTTGGCGTTGCCCGGGCTCGGCGCAAAATAGGCGGTCGGCGTGCCGGTGAACGTGCCGACCACCGCGCCCTTGATCTTCACCGTCCGCGCCACCGGATTCCAGGTCGGCGATCCCGAGCGAAGCCAGCCGGAGATGGCGTCGCGCGGCGGGGAGGAGTTCGGCCGGGTGCCGTGCATCTTGTAACTGGAATACGACGCCGTGATCGTCGTGCGCCGGAACGGCTGCACCTTGACCATGCCGTTCAAGCGCACCGAATCGATGCCCGAGGGCTTTCGCTGGAAAGCGTCGTGCTGATAGGCTGCGCTCCCGCGCACGGCGAGCACGCCGGGCTTGAGCACGCGGTTCAGATCGATCGTGGCGCGATAGCCGCCGTAGCTGTCGACCCGCGTGCCCAACTGCGACTTGTCGCGATTGAGGAGCGCCGACGCCGGCACCGAATTCACCGTGCCCGAGCTATTGCCAATGCCGAAAATGCTGGAGTTCGGCCCGCGGCTTATTTCGACCGCGTCGATGTTGAGCGGATCGAGCGGCACGCGCCCACTGGTTTCGAAATTGCCGAACGTGATGTTCGCGGCATTCAGCCCGCGGATACGATTCGCCCCCGCGGGATTTAGCTGCACGTTGTCCAGTTCCATGCCGTTCCGGTCGAACGACGAGTCGGTGAAGTTGCCCGTGCCCTCGGTGCTCGCCTCGTAGTTGAAAATATCGTTGATATCCAGGAGCGCGAAATCGCTCATCTGCTCCTTCGTCACGATGCTGATCGACGAAGCGAGGTCCTCGAGCTTGGAGTTGATACGCGTGCCGGAGGTCGTGTTGGCGCCGTGGTAACCGCGCGCCTCGGACACGACTTCGAATGGCGACATCACCAGCGTGTCGTCACGCTTAGCGCGCTCGGTTGCCGGCGGGCGGACGCTGGGTGTGACCAGCGCCGCCCCCGGGACGTTTGGGCCTGCGTTCTCCTTGCGGACCGCGATCGCGCCGCCGGCGGTTTGCTGCGCGGCGAGCGCGGTGCCGGCGAGCATGCGGTCGATGGCCTCGCGCGGCGTGAGTTCGCCTTTGACCGGGTTGGTCTTCACGCCGTCCACGGTTTCCACCGCATACAGCACCTGGATGCCGGCCTGCGCCGCAAAGCGCTTCAACGTCTCGAGCGCCGACGCCGCGGGAATATCGAATGGCACGCGTTTCGCTTCCGGCGTCGCCGCCAGTGCGGCCGCCAGCAGACAGAAGCACGAAAGCGCGCCCGCGAACAGCCGTCGCGCGAAGCCGGGAACAAGGGGTGTGTTGGCCATAATGGTTCGACCCGGTGATAGGTGACACTCTGTCCGGGGTGATAGGTGTTGTTTTGATACAGGGTTTTTCTCGGCTATAGCGAGAGGTTTGAGGCTTGGGCTGAAAATACTTCAAGGGAGGGGCGCGGGGGAGGGAGCTTGCTCCCTCCCCGCCGCCGCAGGCGCCCTGTTTTGATCGGCTGGTGGCAGGCGCAGCGGGGCGATGTAGGCGGTGGGTTTGAATCGGCCTCCCTCGGCGTTGAAGGCGAGATGACCGAGGTGCACGTTGACAAAGTGCAGTTCGGTGCGCCCCGCAGAGTTGAGCCGCAGGCCGACGCGTTTGCCGGCGAAGGCGTCGCCGACGTGATAGTTGCGGCCTTCGTGCGCGAGGTGGCCGGAGCTGGAGATGACTTTGACCTCCTGGTCTCGGGGATAGACCAGCGGTTTGTCGCCCTCGCCGGGGCGCCGGGTGCTGGCCTGGTAAAAATCCGCCGGCGTTTGCTGGTCGAGCGCCTCGTGCGGCCGGTCGTGATTATAGGTGTGACGCCAGCGCTCGAAGCGGCGCTGTTGCGCGGCGAGATTGGCCGAGGGGGGGGGTGGCTCGCCTCCGCTTTCAGGTCGCGGTGCATGCGCTCGTGCGAGCCGTTTTCCTGCGGCGAGGCCGGTCGCATGAACTCCACTGCGATGCCCTGTTCGATCCACCGCAAACTCATACTCGAGAGGCGGCCCAGCCCGCTGGAGGCGAACGGCAAACCCAAATCGCAGCGAATGATTTCGGGCAGGCCGCGGTAGCGCATCAACGCGCGAAAGGCGTGCAGCGTGCCCTTGAATTGCTGGTTGGGCCGCGCCGTGCGGCCGAGCAGGTTGGCGGGCAGACGGGGTCAGTCCGCTGATTGCAAGTTCCGTTGCGATAGATTTTGGGGTAATTCCGGGCTCGCGGCGTCAGCGAGGCTCCGCCTCAGACCACTCGCAACTGACTATCGAGCACAGTCTGAAAACCGTTTGGTCCTTCGTCCTGGGGGCCAGTGGTCCTTAGTCCTTGGTCCTTGGTCCTTGGTCATGGTACGACCTGCATTTCGGTACACGTGGAGAACTCGACCTGTTTACACCAGGTTCGTCCTTCAAGAATCTAGTGCGGCTTGACCAGGCCCTTCGACCAAGGATCCACTTCGAGGCCGAGTTTTCTGGGGAGCGGATGGGGATCGATGCTGGCGACATCGAACCGGCCGGCTTTTGCTTCGGCGGCGGCGAGGCCGGCCACCTGACCGGTTGTCATCCAGACCGGCTCCATGCGCAGGACCGACATGCCGACGTGGGTGCTCGAGAGCGCGACGGGGACAAGCAGGTTGTCGATTTGCTTCGGCACCATCGCGCCCCACGGCACCTGGCCGGTATGGGCGAGCCCTTTCCGATTCGAATACCAAATCACGCCCTCGAGGAAACCATTCACCGCGTAGCGACGGTCGTGGCACGGATGTACGTCGAACATGTAGTCCGCGACGGCAATGGGCTGCGCGATTTTGGGCGTCCGGCCCTCGGGAGTCTCGCGGACGAAATTGTGCTGTGTGACGATCGCGCGGCCTTCGATCCGGCGTCCCTGCCGCACGTAGATCTGCCACGGCCAGTGGCCGGTGGTCTTGAATTCATCGGGGTGCAGGCCGACCTTGCGCCAGAACTCGCGCAGCTCGCTTGGGACACCGGGCTCGTTTTGCAGGAACCAGATGTAGCTCGCGGCGTGATCGACGTGAAATTTCTCGAGCGCGGCGCGATGGTGGCGACCCGCCTCCGGCCATGTCCAGCTCACGCCCGGGCAGTTGAGACTGGTGGGCAGCGCGATGTTGCCGTTCATCTGGTGCTTCCTGCCGGGCAGTGGCGTGCCGATGCTGCGGAGCTTCAGGCCACCCGCAATATCGTCGAGGAGCGGCAGCAGATCGAACTTGTGCTGCTCGTAGGTGTCGGGCTTTTCGATCGGAATCAGCTTCGCCGGATCGGTCGTGAAAATGCTGCGCGCACAATACGCCTGGATCGCCGGGGAGGCTTCGCCGCTGCCGGGCACATCGAGCGGCTGGATCGCCTTCTTATGATCCATGTAAAAGATGCCGGCGAGCGATTCGCCGTACTCTCCGCGGGCTTCGCGGCCGACACGATACGGGACCTTCGCCGCCGCGGCCAGGTCGCCCTCGTAGGTGCCGTCAATGAATGTGCGCGCCGTCAAGCGCAGCTTGCGGCCGTGCGGATCGTCGAGCTCGATCGAGGTGACGCAGCGGCCGGTGACACTCGCGCGCGTCAGATGGTGTCCGCGCAGGTAACTGAGCGAAGGCTCGCGGTTGATCAGTTGATCGAAGACGCGCTCGGCGACCGAGGGCTCATAGAACCAGCCCTCGCGAATGAGCGGCCACTCGGGTGACGATTCGCCCAGCGTCCGGGCATATTCGGCGCGCACCGCAGCGATGAACTCGGTGACGATCCCTCCATAGAGGTGTTGCTGGCGCGCATCGGTCGTGCACAGGCCGCTCGCGACCATCCCGCCGGGGTGAAATTTGGGGCAAGCGAGGATTACGCGGCAACCGCGGCGTGCCGCCTCGAGCGCCGCGGCGATGCCCCCGGCCGTCGAGCCGTAGACCAACACGTCGCAGTCCTTGGTGGTGACCTCCGGCCCAGCGACGGCGGCGGCCGCGCGTCCGGGCAGGCTGGCGGCGCCAACGGCGATCGCCCCGAAGTGGAGGAAGGCCCGACGATCGAGGGTGTGAGCGGAATTCACGGCTTAGAATTTCAGGTTGGTGGAAAAGAAAAACTGGCGCGGTTCCGAGGGACGAAAGGTCTGGTTGTAGTAGAATTGGTCGAAGAGGTTTTTCACGTTAAGGACGAATTCCAGGTCGGTCCGTTTGAATTTCACGGGATAACCGACCGTCACATCGCCGAACCACGACGGTTTGGCGAAGAGCGGCGATTCCCAACTCGGATGAATGCGCATTGCACCGGTGTAGCGCAGGCCGAGCCCGCCATAGGCGCGCGCGAGGCGCCCGCGCGTAAAGGTGTATTTGTTCCAGACCGAGAACTGACGGTCGGCCGCGCCCTGGAGGCGGACGCCCTGCTGGCGAACATCCTCGGCTTTGATGGTCTTGGCCGACCAGATTTCGGAATAGGAGAGCACGATCTGATAATTCCGCATCGGCGAGATGACGACGTCGGTTTCCATGCCTTCTGAGCGGGCGAGCCCGGAGAGGATGTAGAGACCGGTGATGCCAGTCGCGGCTTCGCGGGCATAATCGCGCAGCGAAACGTTCTTCTGATCGAGCCGGTAGATGGACGCGGAGCCCGAGATTTTCCCGTCGAACAACTCGACCTTCACCCCCACCTCCCGGTTTTCCTCCTCGATGGGAGGAATCGGCTGGCCGAGGCCGTCGCGGTTGAAATTCGGCCGGTAGCTCTCGCCATAGCTCCCGTAGACCGAGACCGATTCGTAGTGCGGGATGCGCAGCACGGCGCCGAACTGGGGCGTGAAGCGGTCGGCTTCCACCGTGAGCCGGCGCTGCGAACTGAAGCGTCCGCCGACGAGGAGATTCAGGCGGTTGTTCCACGCCTCGGCCTGCTCCATCACATAGTAGGAGCGCACAGGGGTGCTGGCGTTGGTGAGGTTCAGGGCGGGAAATCCGTTCGGGCTGAAAGCATTGATCTCACGGTTAAGATATTTCAAGGGATCGGTGCGCGGATTGTAACGGGTCGCCACGGGGCCGTTGAGCGTGCGGCTGTGGGACTTGCCCGCCTGATATTCGAAACCGGCGAGGACGCGGTGACGCATCCCCAGGAGCGAGAAACGACTCACCCCCTCGTGCCGCATCGTCCAGGTGTAGCCGGTGAAATTGCCCCGGGTGAAGCGCGTGTTCATCGTAAGGCCGCCGGCCGCGCGGAATGTCGACCAGTTGATCGAGTCGGTCAGCCGGTCGCGATAGGAGGCGGTGCTTTTCCAGTCGAGCCATGGTGCCATGTTGACCAGCAGCTCTGCCGAGTAGGTGGAATTCTCGTTGGTGCGGAATTGTTCAGGCCCCTGGATGTTCGCGCGATAGCCGTGCGGATACATCACCTCCATCACGTCGATGATGTCGGCCGGAGACGAGCTGCCAAAGCCAGGCGTGCGATCGAGCCAGCTGCGCGTCGTTTCGCCGAGCCGCGGATACGACGCGGGGCGCGCGCGCCCGGCATTGTCGTAGAGCGAGATCGCCTCGAGGTCCGCGGCGAGGAACGCCGGGTGGGTGAAGCTCATGTGCTGCGGGTTGTTCTCGTGCCGCTCGAGTGTTTGGTAATCGAGCGTCAGCTGGACTTTCGCAAATGGGCGCAAGGTCAGGGCCGCCTGCAACGCCTCGTCGTTGCGGTAGGTCCAGTCCACCCAGCCGTCGGCCCGGTCCATCTTGGTGTAGCCGATCAGGTAGGCGGCCTTGCCGCCGAGGATCGGGCCGGTGGTCGAAAGGCTGGCCAGATAGTAATCGTAGCTGCCGACCGAGGTGCGTATGCGGGTTTCGCGCTCGAAACGCGGCTTGCGCGAGATGACATTGATGACGCCGCCGGCGCTGGCGCGACCTTGTAGAACGGATACGGCGCCCTTAATGACTTCGACCCGACCGACGTTGTAGGTGCCGTAGAGGCCTTCCATCTCGGCGCCGTCCTGCTTCATCACCGCCTGGAAACCACGCGAGGTAACTACGTTCTCCTCCTTACCTTCGGCCGTGATCGAGCTGACGTTGCGAATCACGTCCTGCAGGTCGTTCATGTTCTTGTCGCGCATGTATTCCTCGGTGATGATTGCGATGCTCATCGGGGTGTCGCGCACCGCGGCGCCGGAGCCGGTCGCACTGCTCGAGTTGGTCGCGAGATAGCCGTAGTCACGCGCGCTTTCCACCTCGAAGGGATTGAGCCGCACGATGTCGTCGGTTCGCTCGACTTCCGCGGGCTTGGGGACACTGGCCGGCGGCGCGGGCTTGGTGACGGGAGGAGGAGCGGACTGGCCCTGTAGGGAGACGCTGGCGGTCAGTGCGGCGAGGCACGCGAGACTACGGCGGAGGGACGGTTTCATGGTGGGGGTGTTAGAGGCGTGGAGTGGCGGACCGGCGCCAGTCCGGAGGACGGACGAGTAATACAAAGAAGGGGTGTTCAGGACCGGAGGGGAGCAGGCGGTAAGCCGACGAGTTTGAGTGGCTTGACTTTGCCCGAGTCGATGGCGCGCAGGGCGGCGCAGATCGCGCCGTGGCTGCCGATGGTCTCGCCCAGCTCGGCGGGCACAACCTGACAGGCGCCGAGCGGAATCGTGAGCGCTTCACGTTGCAACGCCGCTTCCATGGCGGGACGCAGCAGATCCTGGCAGCGAGGGAAAATGCCGCCGATGACGATCCGTTCCGGATTCAGGAGATCGATGAGGATGGCGAGCCCTTCGCCCAGCCGCCGCCCTGACTCGGTCATCACGGCGAGGGCGAGTGAATCGCCGGCCGCGGCCGCTTCGGCGACGACCCGGGCCGACAGCGGTTGCACGTTCGCCCACTCGGGCCGGGAGCTGCTTTCGCGAAGAATAATCTCCGCAAGGCGGGCAATCCCACCGCCGCTGCAAAACCCCTCGAACGAACCGGCCTTGCCGAAACCGACCGGGCCACCGCTGCTCAGGCGGAGGTGGCCGGCCTCGCCGGCATCGCCCGTGGCGCCCTCGTACAGATCGCCGTTTAGAATCAGTCCGGTGCCTAGTCCGGTGCCCGCGGTCAGGAAGATCATGTGCCGCGTCCCGCGGCCGGCGCCGAAACGCCACTCCGCCAGGGCGCAGGCATTGGCATCGTTCATCAACACGGCGGTGCCGCCGAAATGCGTGGTGAAGAATCGCGTGATGTCGGTGTTCTCCCAGCCCGGAAGGTTCGGCGGCGATAGAATCAAGCCGCGCGCGGCGTCGAGCGGGCCGCCGCAAGAGATGCCGAAGACCGGGGCGCTGTGGGGTCGCAGGCTGGCCACCGCCCGGCGTAACGCATCGAGGGTGTCATCGCGGCCCTGCGTCGGGAATCGATGCGTCTCCTCGACCTGCCGCCCATCCACCAGCCGGCTGACGGCGCATTTGGTGCCTCCAATATTGATGCCGATTACGTTCATGCGGGGTAGGTTCATGTCTCGTGCGGGAGAAATGTATTATAAACAATACAAAAAGGGCGAAACGTAGGAATTTCGTGGACCCGAGCGACTAAGGGGCGATCATTGTACGAGCATAATGAATCGAATTGACGAGGTATCATAAAAAACACCAAGTCGCCGCCCACCCGCCGCGCCACGACCGAAAGGCGCACGATGGCCCCACCCTCGATGCTTCCTCTCCGCCTGCTCTTCTCCTTCTGCCTGCTCCCCGCCATGATCGTCGCGGCGAGCGCGGCCACGCCCGCCGGGACGGTGCGCATTCTCCGCCTCGAGCCCACGGTCCTCTTCGCGAATCGGCAGCCGCTGGCGCAGATCGGCTGGCTCACGATCGAGAATTCCGCCGCGACCGCGCTGGCCTGCGAACTCGTGGTCAAGGTCAACGGCGCGGCCGGGCGCCTGCAGACGCTGCAAGTGCCGGCGGGCGTCTCGCAGCAGAACGCGTTGATTCCGGATCTCTCCGTGGCTTCCGACGTATCCATCGAACTGCATCGCGCCGGCGCGGCGGGTGGAGTGCCGTTGGCGTCGCACGCCCAGCGCTGGCAGCCCCAGCGCAAGTGGAAGATCTTCCTCCTGAAGTCATCCCACGAGGACATCGGCTACGAGAATTACCTGTGGATGAAGCAAAAGGAGATCGCCGAATTCATCGACTACGGGGCGCACCTGAGCGCGACCGGCCCGGTGAATCCCGTCGAGGGAGCGCGGACCCCGGGTGGTTATCACTTCTGGATGGAGACTCTGCTGTTCACTCGTTACTACGAGGCGGAACGTTCGACGCCCGCGTTGCGCGCTCTCATTGAAAAAGAGGTAAAGACCGGTTCCATGGGCCTCGGCGCGGCACCCAGCGGGGTGCACACGCACTGGATGGACTATGAGGAGCTTGCCCGGTCGATGTATCCCGGTCGCCGCGAATACAAGGATCGCTTCGGCCTCGACCTCGACACCTACGCGATCGTCGACAATCCGAGTTTCTCCTGGTCGTCGGCCCAGGCTCTGGCCCAGGCCGGTTACAAATACGCCGTGCGGCTCGGCCAGCCCTTCCGCACGGGCGGGAACAACGACTACAAGACGACGAAGCTGCCGCCGATTTTTTGGTGGGAAGCGCCGGATGCGAAGAGCCGGGTCCTCTACACCTGGCGCAATCACTACGGCATCAATTTTTGGTTCGGGCTGTCGCTCGGCGGTTTTGCGGACCTCAGCGACCTGGGCGCCGCGAACATCCAGCGCGAGATGATGAGCGTGCAGAGCGGCGACAAGCTGGGGCCGTATGCCTACGACGCGGTCATGATCCCCTCGTATCGCGACCACGACATTCCGGCCTGGGACAACCGCCATCTGCGCCGCTGGGAGGAGCTGTATCGGTATCCAGAAATCAAGGTCTCCGATCCCCGCGACTTCATGGTCTACATGGAAAAGAAATATGGGCCGGAGCTGCCGGTGCTCCGCGGCGACCTGAACAATTTCTCGGCCGACTACGCGACGATCGACCCGCATGCCCAGGGCCAGAAACGGCGGGCCTCGCGCCTCCTGCCCCTGGCCGAGGGCATCGGCGCGGTTGCCGGTATGGCGAACCCGGCCTTCGCGTTTCCGACCCGAGAGGCGGAAAAGGCCTGGCTGCGGATGTTCGATTTCGACGAGCATAGCTGGCCGACCAGCCCGCCGGCCGGGCCGACGCATCAGTTCAATTCCCAATGGGGCAAGATCCTCGAGGGCGGCCGCGCCATGGAGGACGCCGAGCGGCTGTTCGGGCGGTCGTTCGACGCGTTGACCGCGCAAGTCGCGACCGGTGGCACGCGCGAGCTGCTCGTCTTCAACCCGCTGGCGCATGCCCGGACCGACCTCGTCTTCACGATCGAGCATGTGTCCGGGTTGATCGACTCGGTTTCGGGCGCGGCGGTCCCCGTGCAGAAACTTACCGACGGTAAGACGGTCTTCGTCGCGCGCGACGTGCCGGCGTTCGGCTACAAGACGTATCGCCTCGCACCGGAGGCCAGGCCGGCGGCGGCGGCCTCATCGTTGCGAGCCGCCGGCACCACGCTGGAAAACGAGTTCTACACGATCACCTTCGATCCGGGGAGCGGCACGGCGACGAGCATCGTTGATCGGGAGCTCAAGCAGGAGTTGCTCGATCCCGCGGCACCGCACCGCTTCAACCAGATCGTTTGGGTGCACAAGAATGCGCGGGAGTCGAAGGAGGGCACCAACTACTCGCCGGCCGCCGGCGCCACGCTCACGCCGCGCCCTGGCGCGCTCGTCGCCGAGATGGAGTCAACGTTCCGGGATGCGAAGCTCGGCGACGCGGTGGTGAGCCAGCGCATCCGCCTCTACGCGGGCGTCAAGCGGATCGATGTCATCAACGAGCTGCGGCACGTCGGTGTGCTCCACGCCGCGAAGAGCGCGAACCGCTACCGTGACAACCTCTTCTTCGCCTTCCCGTTCAAGGTCGACGGTTTCACCGCCCGGGCGGAGCAGGCGGGCGGCGTCGTCCGACCCCACGAGGATCAGCTCCGCTGGGGTTCGCACGACTACCTGGCCGCCAATCGCTGGGTCGACGTGAGCAACCCACGCTTCGGCGTCACCATGGCCGTGCATAACGCCCCCATCGTCCATTTCGGCGGCATCCGCTACAACGAGCTTTCGATCCACTACAAGCCGTCGAACTCGCATCTCTACAGCTTTGCCTGGTCGAACCGGATGGCGGGACTTTTCACGCTTTGCGCCGACGACATGAACGGCCGGTTTTCGTATTCGTTTACCTCGCACGCGGGCGACTGGAGCTCCGGCGCGACCACGCGCTTCGGCTGGTCCGTCGCGAGTCCGCTGGAAGCCCGCGTCGTGGCGGCGCAACAGCCGGGGCCGCTGCCGGCGCGCACGGCGTCGTTTCTCGCGATCGACCTGCCGAACGTGCAACTGACCGTGCTGAAGGACAGCGGAGTGCCGGGCCGCGGCTGGACGCTCCGGCTGGTGGAAACGGAAGGAAAGGGCGGCAGCGCCACGGTCGAGGTGGGTCGGTTTGGGGTGGATGCGGCGATGCGGTGCGACCTCGTGGAGAATGACATCGGGCCGCTCGACTTGAGCAACGGCAGGGTGACCGTGCCCCTCGAACCGTTCGGATTCGCCACCGTGCGCATCTTCGCCCGCAGCAGTGCAGTCATGCCCGCGGTATCCGATTTCACCCTACAGGTCGTGTCCGATGTGAGCATCCAGCTCCGCTGGCGGGCGGTGTCCGGGGCGAAGGGGTATAATGTGTTTCGTTCGAGCGACCCGCAGGAGCCGGCCAGCGCCTATTCATGGGTGGGTCGCGCGGTCGGCGCCGAATTCGAGGACCGTGGGCTGCATGTCGACACGCCCTATTATTATCGTGTGGCGGCGGTGGGCGCCGCCAACGGGCAGGGCGCGCTCTCCCGGCAGGTCGAGGCCCGAACCCTGTCGAAGAACACCGCCCCGCCCGCGCCGGTCAGCGATCTTGGAGTGGTTCGGCAGACGGTTGACCGGCTCATGGTGTGCTGGAACAAGAGTCCGGAGCCGGACATCGCGCGCTACCTGGTCTTTCGCGGTGATCAGCCCGATTTCTCCGCGGAGGGCCGCACCCCGATCGCCGTCGTGAAGCCGGGCGGGTTCTATCTCGAGCACCACGTCGACACGCCGCTGCGCGCCGGCCAGACCTACTACTATCAGGTGTTGCCGGAAGATTGGGCGGGAAATCGGCAGACCCGTTCCGCGGTCGCGTTTGGCTCCACTCCGAAGGAGTCGCCATGATCCCCAGTCCGCTCGACGGAAAATCTTACGATGTGATCGTGGCGGGGGCGGGCAGCGCGGGAATCGCCGCGGCCTGTTCCGCGGCCCGGGCCGGCGCGCGCACGCTCGTGCTCGAGCGCCACGGCTTTGGCGGCGGCATCCTCACCGCCGCGATGATCCACACGTTTGATGCGATCAAGAGTTGCGTGGACCACGACGTCGAGGTCGTCGCCGGCTTCGCCCGGGAATTGCTCACGGAGATCAGCGCGCTCGGCGGCGACGCCACGGCGGACAATCCGCCCGAGGCGCTGACGATCCACCCCGAGGTTTACAAGGTCTCGATCGACCGGCTGCTCGCGCGCGCCGGGGTCGACGTGCTCTTTCACGCGCATGTCTGCGACGCGTTGCTCGACGGCCGGCGGGTCATCGGCGTCGAAGCCGCGTTGCGCGACGGGCGGGCGTGTTTTCGCGCGCCGGTGGTGGTCGACGGCACGGGCGACGCCGAGGTCGCCTTCCACGCGGGCGCCGCGTTCGACCTCGCGCCGGATTTGCAGGCGCTCACGTGCCACTTCCGGCTCGGCAATGTCGCGCCGGGCCACACGTGGCGCGACTGGGAGGAAATCACGCGGCGGGCGCTGCAGGCCGCCCACGCCGCCGGTGAGATCACGGTTTTCGGGGGACCCTGGATCATCCGGCTCGCCGATGGCGAAATCTCGGTCAACGCGACGCGTGTCTATGGCAATCCCGTCGATGCCGCGCAGGTCTCCGCCGCCGAACAGGAAGGCCGTGCGCAAATGCTGCAGATCTGGAACATCCTGCGCCGGCGCACGCCGGAGCTGGCGAACAGCTACATCCTTTCGGGCGCCTCGCAGCTCCACATTCGCGAGAGCCGGATCATCCGCGGCAACTACGTGCTGACCGAGGATGACATCAAGACGACCAAGCGCTTTCCCGACAGCATCGCGGTCGGAGCGTGGCCGGTGGATATCCATCCGACCAACGGCGGCGTGGGCGTGCATCCGCACAAGGAGAATCCGCCCGTGCCCTATGAGATTCCGTTTGGTTGCCTCGTGCCGCAGGCCGTCGATGGATTGCTCGTCGCCGGCAAACCGATTTCGACCACGCATCGCGCGCATGGTTCGACCCGCGTGCCGGGCACGTCGCTCGCGACCGGCCAGGCCGCGGGCGTTGCCGCCGCGCTGAGTGCCCGGACCGGCGGGAATGTGCGCGACCTCGATGTGAATCTTCTCCGTGCCGCCTTGCGCGACCAGGGGGCGATCGTGTCCGTCCCTGGCGCCAGCGCCGCCCGCGCCACCGGATGAGCGCACCGGCCGCCAGTCGCTACCTTTCCACCCGCTGGTGGGTCGTTGGGCTGCTCTTCCTCGCGACCGTCATCAACTACATCGACCGGCAGACGCTCTCCATCCTCAGCGCGACCTTGCGCACCGAGCTGGCCCTGACGGATCGCGACTACGCGAATGCCGTATCCGCATTTCTGTTTTCGTATTTGATCATGTATACGGTGTCCGGTCGGCTGATCGACCGGTTCGGGGTGCGGCTGGGCGTGACGGCCTGCGTCGTCTGGTGGTCGATTGCGAGCATGCTGACCGGGCTCGCGCGCGGGCCGCTGAGCCTGGCGCTTTTCCGCGGGCTGCTCGGCATCGGCGAACCGGGGATTTTCCCGGCCGGCGTGAAAGCATGTGGCGAGTGGTTTCCCAAAAAATCCCGCGCGCTGGCCACGGGGATTTTTTCCTCGGGTGGCGCCGTCGGCGCGATCATCGCGGCGCCGCTGATCGCGTGGCTGACGCTGCACTTCGGCTGGCGGCTGGCGTTTGTGATTCCGGGGGCGCTCGGGCTGCTGTGGCTGCCTTTCTGGTTGAAATTCTATCGGCACCCGGCCCAACATCCCGCCGTCACGCCTGCCGATTTGGCGCAACTCGAGCTGGACCGTCCCGGGGCGCCGACGCCGTGCTGGCGGGACGTACTTGCCAAGCGCCACGTCTGGGGGCTGGTGGCGTCGCGGCTTTTCAGCGACCCGGTGTGGTATTTCTACCTTTTCTGGCTGCCCGACTACCTGCAGCGGATTCGGCATCTCAGCCTCAAGGAAATCGGATTCTACGCGTGGATTCCATTTCTCTTCGCCGATTTGGGCAATGTGCTCGGCGGCATGATTTCCGATGCCTTGATTCGGCGCGGATGGCCGGCGGTGCGCGCCCGCGTGACGGTGCTCGTCGGCGTCGCCCTGCTCGCCCCGTTTGGCGCCATGGTCGGCTTCATGGACTCGACCGCTGCGGCCGTCGCCGTCACGTGCGTGATTACGTTCCTCTGCCAGGCGTGGTCGACCAATATCGCGACGCTCGCCGCCGATCTCACCGACCGATCCGAGACGGGCACCGTCATGGGCATGATGGGCTCAGCGGGCAGCGCGATGGGCCTCGTGTTCGCGCAAATCCTCGGCTTCACCATCGCGGCGCTCGGTTATTCGGCTGCCTTCGTGCTGGCGGCGTGCCTGCATCCCCTGGCGATCATCACGCTGTTGATTTTCCTTTGGCCGCTGTTGCGCCGCTCGAGCCCAGTCTCCTCTTCTTCATGAAAGCCGTGCTGTTTCTCCTGCTCGCGGCCGTCGCCACGGCGCAAACGCCCGTCAAAGCGCCGATGACCGCGGCCGAAAAACAGGTCGACGCAAAGCTTTCGCCGTCGCTGCAGCCGGTCACCGATGTGCCCGGGCTGCCGCGGGTGTTCCTGATCGGCGACTCGGTGTCGATGGGCTACACCGTTCGGGTGCGGGTGGCTTTGCAGGGCAGGGCCAACGTCCACCGGGTGCCGACCAATTGCGGCCCGAGCTCGAAGGGGGTCGCGGAGATCGACCGCTGGTTGGGCACCGGCCCATGGGACGTGATCCATTTCAACTTCGGTCTGCACGACGTGCGCCTGCTCAAGCCGGGCGAGATTAACGTGCCTCGCGACCGTTACGAAGCGAATTTGCGCACGATCGTCGCGCGTTTGCGGCGCACCGGCGCGGCCCTGATCTGGGCCACGACCACGCCCGTCCCCGCGAAAAATAAGCCCGGCCAGTATCCGCGCAACCCCGGTGATATCGGCGATTACAATGCGATCGCCGCCCGCGTGATGGCGGAAAACGGCGTCTCGACCAACGACCTCTACCACGCCGTGTTACCGCGGATCGGTGAATTGCAGCCGGCGGACGATGTGCATTTCAACAGCCTCGGGTCCGACGTGCTGGCGGAACGCGTCGTCGCCGCAATTGCGACTGCGTTGCCCAAAAACCGCGCCGGTGCGCCGGCGCCGACTGCACCAAAGATCGCGCTCGTCGAGCCGCGCGTTTGGAGCTGCGATTTCACGAGCCAGGCGCTGGGTGGGCCGATGCGCTTTCTCGTTGTCTTGCCGGAAGGCGCTTCGCTCACGAGTGCGCCGTTGCCCGTGATCTATTTCCTGCACGGACGCGGCCGCCACGAGCGGACCCTCTTTGAATACGAGACGACGCGCCAGCGCGTGATGGCCTCACCTTGTGCGGTTGTGCTGCCGCGCGGACGCGACGGCTGGTATGTCAATTCGCCCACGATTCCCGCGGATCGCTACGCCGACTATGTCGACGAAGTGGTGACGCTGGCCGAGCGCCATTTCCCGATTGGGCGCACCCCGCCACTCCGGGCGATCGGCGGCTGGTCGATGGGCGGCTACGGTGCGGCCTACACGGCGACGCGGCGGGCGGGAGAATTTGCCGCGGTCGCACCGATCATCGGCATTCTGGATTTTCCGCGAGCCGACATCGAAGAACGCGGACAGAACTATGCGGTACCGCCTCGCATGGGCACCGATGTGGCGCGGTGGGCGGAGATGAATCCCCGGCGGATGATTTTGCGGCTGCGCGGCACGCCGGTGTTTGTCGCTTACGCCGATCGGGCGGCCGAGCGACAGATGAACGAGGGGTTCATCGCGGATGCGCGAGCGGCGGGCGTGGATGTCGAAGTCATGAAGATGTCCGGCGGTCACACCTTCCCGATGGTGGAACAGGGGCTGCCGGCGGCGTTTTCTTTCATGGAGAAGTCGCTTGCCGCGCGCGCCGCGAACGCGGCTGCTACTGCCGCCAGCAACTTTGTCGTCGTGCGCAGCCTCGACACGTTGCGCGAGCACCTGGCGCGCGATGGCGCCAAGGTCAGGCTCGTGCCCGGCACGTATCGGCTCGATCAGGCGGCTTCGGCGGATTTTCTGCACTTCACCGGCAGCGACAGCCACTTCGATTTCAGCGGTGTGCGGCTCGAAGTGGATACCGCGCTCCTCGCCCGCTTCAAGGAGGGCACCAACATGCTGATGCTCACTGGCGATCGCATCGTGCTGGAAGGGCTGGAACTCGAGACGATCGGCGGTCGTGCGCCCGGTGAAGGCAGCCGGGCGATCAGCATCGCGGGACGCGGCGTGATCGTGCGCAACGTTTCGCTACGGCTCGCCGGATCGCATCCCTACGGCTACGGCAGCTTTTTCGGTATCGGCCAGGGCGCGTCCATCCCGCCGCAAAAGCTCAACGGCATCCGCGTGGGCGGGCTCGATGATCAGGTCATCAACTGCCGCGTGATCATGCGCTGCTTCGGCCACGCGATTTTCATCCGCGGCGGACAGAATGCGTTGATCAAGGACTGCTACGTCGAAGGCGCGTTGCGCAAGACCGACGACATCCTCGCGGAAACGTCGGGCCCGGCGTTCGACCTGAAATTCATGCAATACACCGGCGAGCCGATTCCCGCCGGCGAGATGACCTCGCTGAGCGAAGACGGCATCCGCGCCTATCCCGACGATCCCATCGTCAAGCGGCGCACGCAGAATATCCGGGTGGAAAACTGCCGCGTGGTCCGGATGCGCCGCGCGATCTGCCTCGCGTTCGCCGCCGGGGAAAACTCGATCATCAGCTGCGAGGTGACCGAGGCCGAGCGGGCGGGCTACCACATCGCTTCCAACACCACCGTGCGCAACTGCCGCGGCGACGCGCTCTACGCCCAGGTGCTGGATATTTCCGCGCCCGGCTCGAAAGCCGCCGACGCCGAAGTGGCCGTGATCGACAGCCGCGGCCTTTACGGGCATTCGCTGCTCGCGAAAATCAACGGCACCGGCCACCGCGTGGTGCTCACCGAGGCGACGGCCGGCGCCGTCCCGGCGAACATGACCATCGAGCTCGCGACGGATCGCGGGTTTGGGGAGGGGCGGATCAAGGATGCGAGTGCGGCGCGGGTTACCGTGACGAACCGCACGGCAGCAGCGGTGGTGCTGCACGCGACCGCGGCCGGTTGCACGGTGGAGACGGCGACGCCCGTCACCGACCAAGGCCGAGGCAACCAGGCCCGGCCACTCCCGGAAAACAACCGCCGGGAATGACCGCTCAGCCAAACGGTGCAGTTGATTGCAGGGGCGTTGCTTGCCGACGCCCGCTCGTTACGAGTCGCGAAACGTGTCTTGCGGGCGTCGGCGACCAACGCCCTTACACCAACCGTTCGGTGATCCGTTCTCAAAGGCCGGAACGAGGTTCGACTGCATGGATGCGGCCCAGGTTTGGTTGATCGACGGCGGCTCGTCGGCGTCTGGCGGCGACGTGCGCGCCGAGGTTGACGCACACGCTCATTCCGCCCACCTGCTTGTCATGGCGTCGAAATCGGTCATGGATTTGCTGCCGCGTTATCAGCGCGTGCGGCTCGAATTGGAGAGCTACCTCTCCGGCCTCGATATCGGCGCCAAGATTCCGACCGAGCAGGAAATCATCAAGCAGTTCAAGATCAGCCGAGTCACGGCGCGCAAGGCCCTGCAATTGCTGCGGAGCGAAGGGACGGTCGAGTCGTTTCCGGGGCGCGGCACCTTCCTGGCCAAACTGCCGACCCGCGCGTCCACGGTGCTGCAGTCGCGTTTGATCGGGCTGCTCGTGCCCAACGCGAGCGCGCCGATGGTGGGCGAAATCGTGTGGGGCGTGGAAGCCGAGGCCACGCGGCGCGGTTACCACGTGTTGCTCTCGCACGATCACAACGACCCGGAGTTGCAGATTGCGCAGCTCGGCAAGATGCTCGACACTCAGGTCGCCGGCATTCTGCTCTATCCGGACCGTTTCGTGACGGAGCGGAAGGAGTTCCTGCGATTGCTACGGGAAATCAAGAAGCGCAACGTCCCGCTGGTGCTGCTCGATCGTTACATCCCGAACGTCGATTTCCCCTGCGTGATGACCGACAACGTGCAGGGCATGTATCAGCTCACCGAGCACCTGATCTGCTGCGGCCGCCGTCGGCCGGCGCTAGTCGGATTCTGGCCCAGCAATACCGTGCATCGCGATCGGCGGCGGGGCGTCACGGAGGCGCTGCGCGATCACGGGTTGGGCCCCGCGCCGGTGCTCGAAGTCGAGATTCAGGGCGAGGAGGATTTTTTCCAGGCGGCGCGCGACGCGGTGGCCGGCTGGGTGAAGGGCCGCCCGGCCAGCGATCTGCCCTTCGACAGCATCATCTGCATGTTCGATATGCTCGCTTACGGCGCTTTCAGCGCGTTGCGCGATGCGGGGCTGCGGGTGCCGGACGACGTCGCGCTCGTGGGTTACGACAATTTCGATTCCGAAATCTATCGGGCGCTGGGCCTGGAGCTCACGAGCGTGCAGCAGCCACTGGACGACGAGGGTGCGACGGCGGCGGGGTTGTTGATCGATCGGATTGAGAACAAGCCACGCGCCGGTCGCGCCATTCACGTTCTCCTTCCCCCCCGGGTGGTCGTCCGCACGTCGTGCGGTGCGAAAGCGCGGCTCGAGACGCGCAAACCCGGCGGAGCATCCGCCGCGAAAAGCGTTTCGCCGCGGCAGCCATCCGGTCCGGTTGGGTTGTGAGCGTTGCTGGTTCGCCCCGGTCGAAGGCACACAGGGGCTTGGAAAGCGCCCTCCGTCCGGCCTGGCCCGTCAGATGCGCGGCAGCGCCCGGGGCGTACACCGCGGGGTGCCTCTCCGAACAGGCAAAAAGGGTTTTAATGTGTCGCCCACTTCTTCCGCAGGAGAGCTCTCGGCGTGGCGCAGCGTTAAAGATTAAATCTTGTATCTTCAACGGGAAGGATTGGTGGCGGCTTCCGAGAATGGGTGACTAACTCGTCGGAGGAAGCCGCCACCAATCCGCGTGTGCGACAACCTTTCCGCGTCAGACCGAAAAAACCTGAAGCGTGCAAACGATTTCGTGGGTCAGCCAGGTCGGCGCGGGATTCTTCATTAAACTCGAACCGTTGGTGGAGCGTCGTGGAGCTTCGGCAAGGGTGCGTAACTCGGCGACTGATTCCTGCTACGCTGGTGGCGATGACAACGACCACCCCGATGACAGCGGTCCACCAGTCCGAGCCGGCGGGTCTGCCATCGCGCGCCCGGCGTTTCATGACTTGGCGATGCACCCGGCCACGGGGGCAGCGCATTCCCCGGGACCTGTGGCCAGCGGCGACCGCCTCGGCGCGGATCCACGGGATTAGTCCGACGGTCGCGGCGCTCAAACTCAATTATTACGATCGGCAACGCCGACTGCACAGCGGCCAGGCGTGCCGACGCGGGCGTCCCCCCGCCGCGGTCTTCGTCGAGGTGCCGTGGCCGTGCAGCCGCCCGGCGCACCCGCACCCGAGGGGACAGAGCAACTCCGGGCGAACCTGCCGATGCGCCTCGGTCGCCACGTATTCTTTCGGCGTCAGCTCACAGGCAAAGATCCGCGGCATCCCCGTGGCCTAACAAATCCAGCCAGCCACGACAACCCTCTGCCACGGCGCGACTCGATCCTCACGCTCTTCCCGGAATCCTGACCACGCTCCGCCCGGCCCAACCAGGTTCACCTCCGACTTGTTCCTGGAAAAACTCGTATCC
>CAMDOF010000079.1 GCA_945903465.1 Opitutus sp. GAS368 | reverse complement strand
CGGGCGAGGCCGGGCGGCGCGCGGCGCCGAGCGAGGTTCGGGCTGGCTTTCCCGAGGGGCGGCGCCGGGGAATGGGCGGCGACGCGATGTTCGGGTTTCGCGGGGTCTTTTTTCGGCGGGCATTCTCCGCGCTTGCGCTCTGCGGTCCTCGCCAGCGAAATTATCCACCCATATGAAACAACGCACCCTCGCGCGGGAAGTATCCATCACGGGATTGGCGCTCCATACAGGAGAGGCCGTCACGCTGACGCTGAAGCCAGCGCCCGCGGGAAGCGGCATCGTCTTTCGGCGGCTTGATCTGAGTGGGGCGCCGGAGTTGCGGCCGCGCGTCGATCAAATCACTGACCTGGTGCGCGCCACGACGATTCAGTCCGGTCATGCGAAGATCCATACGGTGGAGCACGTCCTCAGCGCGTTGCACGGGTGTGGCATTGATAATGTCGTGGTGGAGATGACCGCCTCGGAGCCGCCGATTATGGACGGATCGGCGCGGCCTTATGTGAATCTGATTCTCCAAGCGGAGCCGCTGGAGCAGGAAGCCGATCGAGAATATTTTGAGCTGGAAGCGCCGATCTCCGTGACGCGGGGCAATTCGTCGATCATCGCGCTACCCTGTGACCACCTTAAAATTTCCTGTACTTCCGCGGACGATCGAGGGATCCACACGCAACATCTCTCTCTGACGATTGATCCTGACGTGTACATGACGCAGATTGCGGCGGCACGGACGTTCACGATTTATGAGGATATCGAGGAGTTGCTGAAGCTGGGTAAGATTAAGGGAGGCTCGTTGGACTGTGCGGTGGTGATTCGGGGTGATAAGATTATCTCGAAAGAACCTTTGCGCTTTGCGGATGAATTCGTCCGGCACAAGATGCTCGATATCATCGGTGACATCATGTTGCTCGGAATGCCGCTGAAGGCGCACATTGTGGCGACGCGGCCAGGTCATGCGATTAATGCGGAGCTCACCAAGTTGCTTTACGCGCTCTTACTCGAGCGCCGCAAAGGACCGAAGAAAAAATCGCGGCCGACGATGGTACTCCCGACGGAGATGTCGTTGGATATTCGGCGGGTGCTTGAAACGATTCCGCACCGTTATCCCTGTGTGATGATCGACCGCGTCCTGGAGTTTATCGGCGAGGACGAGATTGTGGCGATTAAGAATGTGACGATTAACGAGCCGTATTTTTCTGGGCATTTCCCTGGGAATCCTGTGATGCCAGGTGTGTTGCAACTTGAAGCGATGGCGCAGGCGGCGGGGATCGTGATGCTCCGGCGCTCGGGCAACAGCGGGAAGACGGCGTTTTTTATGAGTGCGGACAAGGTTAAGTTTCGCAAGCCGGTCCGGCCGGGCGACCAGATAACGATTAATGCGAAAATTGTGAAAGTGCGCGGTAATAAGATTATATCGGCGGAGTGTAACTGCACGGTTGGCGGTCAGGTGGTTTCATCGGCGGACTTGATGTTTGCGATCGTTGAGGAAGGTGATGAATAAGGGTATGGAAACGCAGATTCATCCTACGGCGATTATCGAGTCGGGGGCGCAGCTTGGGTTCGGCGTGGTGGTCGGTGCTTATGGTTTTGTGGGCCGCGGGGTGACGCTGGGTGCGGGCACGCGTCTGCATCATCATGCTTCGGTGGAGGGCCACACGACCCTTGGCGCTCAGTGCGAAATTTTTCCTTACGCGTGCATTGGAGGAAAAACCCAGGACATGAAATTCAGGGGTGGGCAACCGGGTTTGCGCGTGGGGGACCGGAATATATTTCGCGAGTATGTGACGATCCACACGGCGACGAACGACGGGGATTTCACCGTGATGGGTTCAGACAATGTGTTGCTCGGCGCGTGCCACGTCGCGCACGACTGTGTCATTGGCAGTCATACTGTGATGAGCAACGGTGCGATGCTGGCCGGTCATGTGACGATTGAGGACTACGTCGTGATTGGTGGTTACGGCGGTATTCATCAGTTTTGTCGTTTGGGTGCCTACGCGATGCTCTCGGCGACCGCCAAGCTGGTGCATGATCTCCCGCCGTTTTTCATTGCGGATGGGACGCCTGCCGAAGTGCGGGCGATCAATCGGGTGGGACTTGAGCGCAACGGTTTTAAGGCGGAGCAGTTGGATCGGGTGAAACAGATTTACCGCATTCTTTATCGTGAGGGTCTGAATCGGACCCAGGCCTTGGAGAAACTGTCCAGCCAACCGGAGGCGGTCAGCGATGAGTTTCAGCGCGTGCTGAGCTTTGCGCGCAGCAGTGAGCGCGGCTTGGCGCCGGGCAATCGCTAGGCGGTTCCGAGATCGTGGACGGGCCTATTTTTTCCGATACACGGTCGCTGGGTCGAAAATTCGCGGGGTGGGCGACTCGAGGGCGAGCGAGGCGGGGTTGGCGGCGTCGGCGCCCGCGGCGACGCGACGATAGAAGCAGGATTTGTAGCCGTTGTGGCAAGCGGCCCCGCCGACGTTTTCGACTTTGAGCAGGACGACATCCTGATCGCAGTCGACCCAAAGTTCTTTAACGAGCTGAGCGTTGCCGGATTCCTCGCCCTTGATCCAGAGCTTGTGCCGGGATCGACTCCAATAAGTCGCTTTTTTTGTAAGGAGGGTATGGGCCAGCGCCTCGGCGTTCATGAAAGCGAACATCAGGACCTCGTTGGTAAGGTGGTCGCTCGTGATGCAGGGAATCAGCCCGTCGGGGCCGAACTTTGGCTGGAGCCGGGAGCCAAGCTCGATCTCGGCGTTCGTGGTGCGGGCGGGGAAGACGTAGGAACTCATAGTCGTGAGCGGGATTGAGAGAAAAGAGAGGTGGAGGCAATCTCGGAGTCGGCGCAGCGGGATTGCATCAACGTGGGCGCGCGCCCGGGTATTTGCGTGGGCGCGCGCCCGGGTATTTACGCGGAGCCTCCGGACAGCGCGGCGGCCGGCGGGCGAAGGGTAGCCGGCAGCGGGCCAAGGGCTGGCCCGATGGTTTTAGGCGAGCGCGGCGAGGGCGCGTAGATAGTCGAAACTATAAAGGCCGGTACGGTGGCCGTCGCTGAAATCGAACCGCAAGGCGTAGTTACCGACGCGATCCCAGCCCAGGACGGTGACTCCGGGAAAGTGGCGGGGACCGTCGCCACCGTAGCGGTTACCGAGGATATCGCCCTCGCCAAGGTTGGAGGCGCTGGGGGATGCGGCGCGAAGTTTCTCGAAGAGAAAGTATGATTCTTGGCCGTCGTCCCAAATGATGGCGACCTCTTGGCCGATAAGTTGGATCGTGACGGGCGCGTGCATGTTCGCCCCTAGCTAGTCCTTGGCCGCAGGGGACGAACAGCAAAAACTTCGTGGAGTGGCCGGTGGCGGGTGGTGCGTTTGGGCGGAGCGGGTGTTCTTTTGGACTCCATCACGGTCGGATCGAGTGAGCAGGGGAGAATCATGGGGTCTGCGCGAAAACCCTGCGCGTGACCGCTCGTGTCCACCGACTCTGAAGTAAACCCCCGCCCCGGGGAAAGTGATTCTCGTCGGGCCGTCCCCGACGTCTCGCTGGCGTTCGCCACGGGCGGGCTGAGAGCGGGAGAAAGGGCCCGGCTAGAATAAGGGTGAAGTGAAAAAGGCCCATTTTAAAAGGCACGGGAGCGCCTTCTCGTGGCATCGTGGGGAGCGCTGCGCGGAGGCGGCGGGCGGTTCAATCGCATCTCATTAGCGATATCGATCTCGGTGTGAGTAACTTTTTTGCAGGATAGTGGGTTTTTTTATAGCTATTTTGGGGCAAAGTGGGGCAAAGTGGGGGACTTCGGGGGACTTAGTAACTCCCTCCCCTCCTAATGGCGCCGCTTGGCAAAGCTTTTTATACGGGTCTCTATCGTCACTCGCTCGACGATAAGGGCCGCATCACCTTTCCGTCCGCTTGGCGTTCGCGCCACGCGGAGGCGGACACGTTTTTGGCTACACCGCACCCTGATGGTTATCTGGCGATTCTTCCGCCCAGCGAGGTGGAGAAGTTGCACGCGAAAATTTCGGAGATGCGGTTGAGTGACTCCGAGGCGCAGGCGTTTAATGTCCGTTTTTTTTCGCAGACTCAGGACTTTAATTTCGACAAGGCCGGGCGGATTAGTCTCTCGGCCGAGTTGCTGCAGCACGCGGGGATCGCGAAAGATGCGGTGTTGGCAGGCTCGCTGACCAAGTTTAATATTTACAGTCCGGAGCGTTGGGAGCAGGAGCAAAAACGGACCGCGGGCGATAATTACGGCGATATGATGCGTCGCATCGGCATCTAACGCTCGCTTCATGATGCAGCGCTCATCTAAAAGTAATCTAGTGGTCAGTCCGCAGCGGACGCGCCAAGTGCCGAACGTCGTGGTCTCACCGCTGCGCCGAGCGGTGGTGGCGGTGGCGGAAGGGAACAAGTCCGGACAATTGCTCGCAAAGCCGGTGGTGACGGCGCGGGTTCGCGACGGGTTAAGACTGCGGCAAGTATCCAAAAATTCATTACGAAGAAACGTCGTGATAGCGAGGAGTCCCCGCTAAAATGGACCCAGTCGCGATGATGACGGGACATCAGCCGGTTTTGTTGAACGAGGTTTTGGCACTGCTGGGACCGCGGGCTGGCGGACGATTGCTTGATGGCACGTTTGGAGGGGGCGGTCATGCGCGGGCGCTGCTGGCGGCGTCAACGGAGGGAACGCTGGTGGGGCTGGATCGTGATCCGGCGGCGGTGGCGCGCGGGGCGGAGTTGGCATTGGCGTACGCGGGGCGATTCACTTTGGTGGATATGGATTTTGGCCGGCTGGCGGAGTTGCCGCCGGCCAGTTACGACGGGATTTTATTCGATCTCGGGGTTTCCTCTTTTCAACTGGATGAGACGGCGCGAGGGTTTTCGTTTCGGCACGATGCGCCCGCCGATATGCGGATGGACCCGCGGAGCGGGGTGCCGGCCAGCCTCTGGCTAGAGACCGCGACCGAAGAAATGCTGGTGCGGGCGATTCGTGATTTTGGGGAAGAAGCGCATTGGCGGCGAGTGGTGCGAGCGTTGGTGGCGGCGCGGGGAACGGGCAGTTTGAGTCGGACGGCGGCGCTGGCGGCGGTGATTTCGGAAGCGATCCCGGCGCGGGATCGTTACGCCTCGAAAATTCATCCGGCGACGCGGACCTTCCAAGGAATCCGGATTGCGGTGAACGATGAGATTGGCGCGATTGAACGGGTTTTACCGGTGGCGTTTGCTCGCCTGGCGGCGGGCGGGGTGCTGGGAGTGATTAGTTTTCATTCACTTGAGGATCGGCCGGTGAAGCAGTTTTTCCGGCGGATGTGCGGCCAACCGGAGAGCGCTGACGACTCGACGCCGCAGGATTTTCGGGTGCGCTTGGCAGAGCCGTTGACGCGCAAGCCGATCACGGCGAGTGCCGCGGAAGTCGCGCTGAACCCGCGGAGCCGATCCGCGAAATTACGTGCGCTGCGCAAGTTTTGAGCCGGAAAGCTCGCGCCACGCACCCGCAAATTTTCCCCCCGTTCATGAAAAAAAATCCCCAGGCTTTTGTGAATCAACTCTTCGTATGCCTCCTTGTGACGATGGGTTTTGGCGGCTCTTTGGGGCTGGGCACGGTCTGGATGCGTCATCAGATTTCGGCGACGGCGAACCTGAACCGCGTCTTGAAGGCGGACTGGGAACGCGTGGAGCGTTTGATTGATGAGAAGAAGACGGTGATCGAGACGGCGCAGGCGCCGGAAAAATTGCGGGCGCTGAATTCGGGGATGCGGCTCGGGCTCGTGCCGATGAGTGAGGTGAGCATTGTGCACGTGACGGACAATACCACGGATCGGTTGGCGGCGCGGGCGACGAGGGACAGCTTAATCGAGGCGTCGGGCCGAAAGTCGGTACCGATCGCGTTTAAGATCGCGAAATACTGAAGACGATGTCCAAGGGTTTTGCCTCCAGCTATCGGATCGTGATTCTCGCGGTGGGCCTTTTTGCCTGCTTTGGCGGGGTGGCGGTGCGGTTGGTCTGGTTGCATGTGATCGATCGCGAGGCGTTGGTAAAGACGATCGCGCGGACGCGGCAGCAGATGATTGTGGAGCGGGCGAAGCGGGGCGACATCCGCGATCGCAATGGGGCGATCCTTGCGACGAGTCATTCCCAGGTTGTTTTGGGAGTAGATCCGACCGTGGTGCGACCGGCCGACCTGAAGGAATTGCCGAAGCTGGCGGCGATGTTGGGAGTGCCTGAAAAAGAGTTGCGCCGTTTATTTTTGACGAAGTACGGAGAGCCGATGGCCGCGCGGCCCGTGGTGGCGGTGGGGTTGCCGGAGGGAGCGGTGGTTTTTAAGCGCGACAACTTGGTGCGAGTGGGTGCGCCGGTTGATCTGGTGGTCGCGGAGGCGCCCGGCTTGGCTCGCCCGTTGGCGGCGGCGGCGGTGGGCGCGGGTGATTTTGATCAAGACTTGGATCCCGTGCCGGATGAAGAGGGCCGGAGGGTAATTCGCTGGGCGAAGATCAGTGAAGGGGTGTCGGAAGAGCTGGCGGCAATGGTGTTGAAGCTCGGCTTAAAGTGTCTCACGACGGACCGGGTTTTTCGCCGGGTATATCCGAATAACCAATTGGCGGCGCACGTGCTCGGCTACGTAAACCGGCAGCAGGAACCGGCGGCGGGGGTGGAGTCGTACGCGGATTTTTATTTAAGGGGGCAAAATGGCTGGCGGGTGGGAGAGCGTGATGGTCGCAATCGCGAATTGGCGCAGTTTAACACGCGCAAGGTGCCGCCCTCGGACGGCTACACGGTTTTTCTGACGATAGACACCGTGGTGCAGGATCTGGTGGAGCAGGAGCTGGCGCAGATCGCGCGAAAGTACGAGCCGCTGAAAGCGTCGATTATCGTGAGTGATCCGCGGAGCGGTTTCATTTTGGGGATGGCGAATTACCCCTCCTTTAATTTGAACGAATATAATTCCGTCCCCAAGGAGGAGACTGGGCGGATGCGCAACGTGGCGATTACGGACGTCTACGAGCCGGGATCGGTTTTCAAAATTGTGGCGGCGGCGGGGGCTCTGGAGGAGAAGTTGGCGAAGGCGGAGACGACCTTTGACTGCGCGATTGATCGGATTGACTACAATGGGCGGGTGCGGAAGTTGCCGCGGGAGGATCATAATTTCGGGCGACTGACGGTGGCGGAAATAATTGCGCACTCGTCGAATCGTGGGGCGGCGCAATTGGCGATGGCGTTGGGTGATGATCGGTTTTATAACTACGTGCTCGCCTTTGGTTTTGGGCGACGGTTGGGGTTTCCCGTGGGGGGTGAGCAGGCGGGGACGGTGCATCCGCCCAAGCGGTGGGACGGATTGACGATTACGCGCATGCCGATGGGGCAATCGGTGGCCTGCACGGTATTGCAAATGCACCAGGCGATGTCGGTTCTGGCGGCAGATGGCGTGCTGCTGCGGCCCCAGATTATTCGCCAGATACGCGATGCGTCGCTCGATATGGTTTACCGGTATGATCGCGATGAGATCGGGCGAGCGGTCTCCGTGAAGACCGCGCAGACGATGGCGCGATTATTGATGGCGGTAGCGACGAAGGAAGGCACGGCGCCCGAGGCCGCGATCGCAGGATTTGATGTCGCGGGGAAGACGGGCACGGCGCAAAAGTACGTCGACGGCAAGCCGAGTAATCGGCATCACATCGCTTCCTTTGTTGGGTTTTTTCCAGCGGGGCGGCCCCAAGTGGTGATCTCGGTGATTGTGGATGACGCCGATCATAAAGCGCCGGGAGGGGTGGCGTATGGGTCAAAGGTGGCGGCCCCCTCATTCAAGAGAATCGGCGAACGCCTGATTCCGATTTTAAACATTCAGGCGAGTGGTCAGGTGACGCGCCCAACGGTGCTGGCCCAAGCGGGAGTCTCTCGATGATTGGCTATTTGACGCAAAATTATCCGTTGATCCACGCCTTCGCGCAAACGGCGTCGGTCCGGCGGTCGCGTCGAGAAGCGACGGCGGTGAATCGTATTTTTAAAATGGCTCGAAAGTTGACAGACTGTTTTGAAGAAGAGGACGTGCAGGCTGTGAAGGGGACGATGGATCGACCGATCTCGGGCCTGGTGACCGATAGCCGGCGAGTCGTTCCTGGCTCGGTCTTTTTTGCGTTGCCTGGGCTGCGAGCGGATGGTGCGCTCTTTATTGATGAGGCGGTGAGTCGAGGGGCGGTCGCAGTGGTCGGGCAGACGTTGCCGGCGCATCCGACCGGGAAGGTGACGTTTATACAAGTGGCGGATGCGCGCGCGGCCTTGGCGCTGGCGGCGCAACGGTATTATCGATTTCCAGATCGCGACATGACAGTGGTTGGCGTGACCGGTACGAGTGGCAAGACGGCGGTGACGCATCTGCTGCAGCATTTTATTAATGGGGATCAGCCGGTGGGATTATTGGGCAGTATTTATTACGATCTGGGAAGGCGGACGGTACCGGCGCTGAAGACAACGCCGGAAGCCGTGGACATTTGTGGGATGTTGGCGCAGATGCGTGAGGCGGGTTGTCGGCAGGCGGTGATGGAAGTGAGTTCGCATGGACTTGATCAGCAGCGCGTGCGGGGATTGCGGTTTGGGGCGGCGGTCTTTACGAATCTTTCGCAGGATCACCTCAATTACCATAAGACGCTTGCAGGCTACTTTGAAGTGAAGTCGGGTTTTTTTACGGGGGAAAACGGGGAACTGCCGAAGGTGGCGGTGGTAAATTGCGACGACCTGCACGGGGAAAAAATCATCGCGCGGCTGACGGCTTTGATCGGGGGAGGAGCGTCGATGCGCTTGGTGACTTATGGGGAAAACGCGGGCGCTCAGGTGAGGGCAGAGCAAGTGGTGCTCCGGGCGAATGGCACGCAGTTTCGGCTGATCTGGCCAGGGGGAGAGCTCGAGGTCGCCTCGCCGCTGATCGGCCGCTTTCACGTGAATAATGTATTAGGAGCGGTCGCGACCGCGTGGGGCCTCGGCCGCGACCCCGCGGTTTTTATGAGTCGGCTGCGGACCTATGGTGGCGTGCCGGGGCGGATGGAGCGAATTGAGGCGGGCCAAACGTTCCAAGTGGTGGTGGATTCGGCGCACACTGAAGATGCGCTGCGAAATGGTCTGCGCACGTTGCGGGCGATCACGCCTGGCCGTTTGCTGGTTGTTTTTGGGTGTGGTGGCCGGCGGGATCGCCACCAGCGCGCATTGATGGCGAAGGCGGTGCAGGCATTGGCGGACATAGGTATTGCGACGGCCGATAATCCGCGGACAGAAGCGTTGGCGCAGATTTTTGAAGATATGCGGGTCGGGGTGAGTGAACCGGAAAAAATGACGTGGATGACGGACCGGCGGCGGGCGATAGGGCTCGCGCTGGCGATGGCGAAGCCCGGCGATACGGTGCTGATCGCAGGCAAGGGTGATGAATCATTTCAAGAGTGCGCGGATACGGTGTATCCCTTCGACGACCGCGAGGTCGCTCGCGAGTTGCTGGGGGCGCAAGGGGCGCAGCGGAAAACCTAAGCTAACCGTGCCCGTATTTACATCAGATCAATTGGCGGCTTGGACGGGAGGTCGTTGGACGGCGCGACTGGCGGGCCCGCTGACGGGATTCAGTAGTGACACGCGCCAGCTCAAAGCGGGTGATGGGTTTATCGCCTTAAGAAGTGACCGGCGAGATGGGCATGCATTTTTGGCGGCGGCGCAAGCGGCGGGTGCGAGCGCGGCGTTGGTGGCGCGGGCTGATGGGACGGTGGCGTTACCACAGCTGGTCGTGGCGGATCCGCTGGTCGCTTTTCAGGCGGTGGCACGGGAGCATCGGCGGAGTTTTCGTGGACCGGTCATTGGAATTTCTGGAAGTGCGGGCAAGACCTCGACCAAGGACTTGCTGAGCCTCCTCCTCGGTGGGCCGGCGAGCAGCGTCGTCGCCACCGAGGATAATCTTAACAATCATCTGGGGGTGCCGCTGACCCTGACCCGGATTGATCCGGTGCGGCACGGGTTTGCGGTGATTGAGGCGGGGATTAGTGCGCCCGGCGAGATGGGGCCCCTGGCGGCGATGATCGAGCCGGATGTAGCAGTCACTACGCTGATCGCGCCGGCGCACACGGCGGCCCTCGGTGGCCTTGACGGAGTGGCGCGGGAGAAAGCGTTGCTGGCGGCGGCGACGCGCGTGGGCGGGGTGGCGATTTTTACACGGGAGACGGCGGCGCTGGCGCCGTTCCGGCAGTTGGCGGGCAAGACGTTGGTAGTGGCGCGGACGGAGGCGCTGAGTACGGTGAAAAAATCGCCAGGTCTCGTTTATTACACGCTCAGCCAGCGGCCGAGAGAAACGCGGCTGGTGCTCGGCTATGAGGAGGCGGCGCCGGTGTCATTTAATTTTCGGCGGGTCTCGGAAGGTCAGGCGTGCAATGCGGCGCTGGCGATCTGCGCGAGTCTCTGGCTGGGCGTGAAGGCGGTGGACATTCAGGAACGGCTAGGTGGATGGAAGGCGGGGAAGCTTCGCGGTGAAATTCGGGAGGAGGCTGGCCGGCGGCTCTATCTTGATTGCTACAATGCGAACCCGGCATCGATGGCCGATGCGCTCGCGGCGTTTACGGAGTGCGTGCCCGCGGCGGATGCACGCTTGTATGTTTTGGGCGGGATGGAGGAACTGGGGGCCGGAGCGGAAGCCTACCATCGAGCGCTGGGCGGTTCGATTGCGCTGAGGGAAGCAGACCGGGCATTTGTGATTGGCGATCACGCGCCGGCGGTCCGCGCAGGCCTGCTGGAGCGCGGTGGCGGCGCCGCGCAAGTGCACGTGGTGGCGTCGTTGGCGCCGGTGGCGGCGGCCGTGGCGAACTGGCGCGGAGCCGTTTTTGTGAAAGGGAGTCGGCGTTTCCAACTTGAGCAAATTTTGGCGGAGCAGGCCGCGCAACCATCGTTATGCTGAGTTACCTCGCGAATTACGCCGATTACTTCGGTCCACTACGGTTGTTGAAGTACATTACCGTCCGCACGGCGCTGGCGGCTCTGACAGCCTTGGTAATTGGTTTTTGGTTAGGGCCGATCCTGATTCAGAAGTTTAAGGCGCTGAAATTCGGACACGGTTATATCGACGACCGGACGGGTGCGTTGGGTGCGAGTTATTTTGACAAGAAGCATACGCCGACGATGGGCGGGCTGATCATTTTCATCTCGGTATTCGTGAGTGCGGTGCTCTGGGCGACTCCGAACGTCTGGGTGGTGACGAGCCTTTTTGTCTACGCGGCGCTGACGGTGCCAGGCTTTCGCGACGACTACCTTAAAGTCGTTCATAAAAACCGAGACGGCATCTCTTCGTGGGAGAAAATCGCCTGGCAGTCGCTCGCGACTTTTGGGGCGCTGGGTATCTTGTTAGGGCATCCTGATAGTGCGGATAAAATCCGTGAGTTTTGGGTGCCCTTTGTGAAGCATGCGGTGATCAGACAGATGTCCTGGTGGCTGTTGCTGGTGCTGATTTATCTTTGGGTGGTGGGTTTTAGTAATGCGATTAACATTACCGACGGGTTGGATGGTTTGGCGGTTGGGTGTACCATCACGGTCGCGCTGGTGATGGGATTGATGGCGTACGTGGCGGACCATGTTTTTCTGGCGGAATATTTGTTGACGAGCCATGTGCCGAAAACGGGTGAGCTGTCGGTCATTTGCGGTGCGTTGATCGGTGGATGCATGGCTTTTCTTTGGTTCAACTCCCACCCGGCGGAGGTATTTATGGGTGACACGGGATCGCTGGCGCTAGGTGGCTTACTGGGCGTGATGGCGTTCATGATCCATCAACCTGTCACGCTCGTGATTGCCGGCGGGGTCTTCGTCGTGGAGCTGCTCTCGGTGGTGATTCAAGTGAGCTGGTTCAAGTACACGCGACGGCGCTTTGGCGTCGGGCGCCGAGTTTTCCTCATGGCCCCGATTCATCATCATTTTCAAAAAAAGGGATGGCCGGAAACCAAGGTCGTTCTGCGCTTCTGGGTCCTTTCCTTGGGCTGTGCGCTCACCAGTTTGATCACCCTTAAACTCCGCTAATTATGAAAACACCCCGTGACCTCGACCAGGTATTCCCGCTCTCGCGCGGTTCATCTGAACGCCCGCTGCTGCGGGCGCCGCGCCTGGCCTCATTAATAAAAAACCTCCCGAGCATGGCGTTGGCCCAACGGGCTTTCATCCGGACCTGGGCGGCTCGTCCAATTGAAGCTGGCTCGATGCCGGCTGGATCACACTAAAGGTCGGGCTTCCCTGATGCGCGCTGACTCCCCACTTCTTTTTCTTGCCAAACGTGCCAGCTTGGCAAACCCGGCCGGCGAGTGGCTTGGTCAGGCGAGGCGATTGAGCGGTGACGAGCGACTGCGAGTGGAATCACTTCAGGTTCCTCGTCGTGATCGCGGTTATTTAATCGAAGGAAGAGCCTTGGTTTGCGGAGCCTGAGCGATCATTAGTAATGAGTTTAATTAGCAAATTTTTTCAGGGATTAACTCAAGCGAGGTCCCTTTTTTCGAACTCTCAGTTGTGTTAAAATTTATCATCCTATGAAAATCCTGAAGATTTTCGGTGTAGTTGTCGGCATTCACGTATTCGCGTTGGTGCTTATTTTTGCCAATCCTGGTTGCAGTGCCACGACCAAGTTAACGCCCACGCCGGCAGACACGGTGGTGAAGGCGGAGGCGGCGCCAGCGTTACCGCCGCCAGCGATGCCCGGCACACCCGCGCCGGTCGGGGGGCCGGCGGGTGATACCTTGCCGATAACGCCTGCGCTGGTGGCGTTCAATCCGGATGCGCCCGCGCTGGCCCCGGCGGAAGCGCCGGTGCGGTTTGTGCCGAAGCGGCCGAGTGCGCCGGTGGCGGCGGTCTTGGTGCCGGAACCGGTGAAAGAGGTGACGCCGGCGACGGCCTACATGGTCAAAACGGGTGACAGTTTGTGGTCGATCGCGAAGAAGCACAACCTCGCGGTGGCGGATCTGGCGGCGGCCAATAATTTGCCGGCCAACGCGAATTTACGGCCGGGACAGAAACTGATGATCACGGCGGCGGGGTCGGTGGCGGGCGCCAAGAGCGGCGCGGCGGCTCCGGTGAAGAAAGCGGAGAAGCGGTCCGGCGGCATGGCTCCGGCGCGGGCCGCGGGAGAGACCGTGACGCACACGGTGAAATCAGGGGAGAGCCTTGGTACGATCGCCCGGCAGTACGGGGTGAGGCAGGGCGACATCGCGGTGGCCAATAATATCGCGGATCCGGCGAAGATCAGGGCGGGGATGGAATTATTGATTCCCAATGCAGCGCTAGCGGCGGGAAAAGCGGGCCGGGGAGCGGTCAAGAGTGATGGATCGCCCAAGGCGGGCGAGTCCAAGCGGGCCGGAGGGGCGGACGAAGCGGCCTCGCCGATCGCCCCGGTGGTGCCGATTATCCGAATAGACGACGGCCTGATCACGCCCGCGCCGAAGCCGTAAGGAAAACGGGGGTAATCGCCGCATGAAAAATGAATTTGGGGGTAATTCATCGGCTGCGCGGACGCTGCTTAATCCCGCGACGACGATCATCCTGTGTGCACTCGGGCTGACCGTTTTAGGGCTCACGATTCTCTTTAGTGCGAGTGCTTGGTTCAAGAAAGGGCCGTATTTTTATCTCAACAAGCAACTGATTGGCGTCGTTTTGGCGGGTTTGCTTTGCTTTGTGGTTAGCCGGATCAATCTAGATTATTTACGTCGATATGCTTGGTGGATTGCGGGCATCTGCTTGGTTCTGCTGGCGTTGGTGCTGGTGGTGGGAATTCAAGTGAATGGCAGCCGGCGCTGGCTCGGTTATGGCTCCGTGCGCCTGCAGGTTTCGGAATTCGCGAAGCTGGGTATGGTGTTCTGCCTCGCTCATTATCTGGCTTTGAACCAGACGCGCATCGGCGAGTTCAGGCGGGGTTTTTTGTATCCGCTCGGTATCGTGGGGGCGTTTGCCGGCCTGACGCTGCGAGAACCCGATTTTGGGGTAGCGGCTCTCATGGTGGCCGTGGGGCTGGTGCTCCTATTTCTCGCGGGGGCGAAGTGGCGATATATCGCCCCGGGCGTTCTGGTTATTGGCGGAGTGTTCGCAGTCGCGGTCATCCAAAATCCCAATCGGCTGCGGCGGATGACGGAATTCCTGAGTGAGGATAAATCCTACCAGCTGCGCCAAGGGTTGGCGGCGTTTGCGGCTGGTGGCATCAACGGAGCGGGCTTGGGGCAAGGGCGGCAGCAGCTGAGTTATCTACCGGAGGCACACACGGATTATATTTTCTCAGTGGTTGGGGAGGAGCTTGGGCTGGTCTACACGTTGGGGGTGGTGATGCTCTTCACTGTCGTGTTGGTGGCTGGCCTCGTACACCTGCGGCGCGCGCCCAACTTGTTTCATTTTTTGTTGGTGCTCGGTTGCGTAGTGCTGATCTGCGTACAGGCGATCATTAATCTCGGCGTGGTGACGGCGATTTTTCCGACGAAAGGGATGTCGCTGCCATTTATTAGTGCGGGCCTCTCCAATCTCCTTTTGATGGGCATGCTCCTGGGGATTATGTTGAATACGCAACGCACGTGGGGTCGGGCCGCGTTGCCCAGAGGCGCTGGGGCGATGCGTGAGGTGCTGGTGTGAGTAAATTTTTAATTTCCTGCGGAGGTACGGGCGGGCACCTGGCGCCAGGAATTGCCTTGGCCGAAGAACTGCGCGACCGCGGCCACGAGGTTCGCCTGCTCATTAGCCAGAAGCGAGTCGATGCCCGCCTTATTGAGAAGTATCCGGAACTGAGTTTCGTTTGTTTACCGGGAACAGGTTTCTCGTGGCGGCCGATTCAATTATTAAGATGCGGGCTCGGCCAGTTGCGGGCGCTCTGGTCGACTTGGCGGCTGGTGAAGAGGATGCGCCCTGATACCGTGGTGGGCTTTGGTGGTTTTACATCTGCGCCCCTCGTCATAGCCGCGTGGCTATCAGGGGTGCCCTGTGCTTTGCATGAGTCGAACCGGGTGCCGGGGCTGGCGGTGAGAACGCTGGGCCGCTGGGCGCAGCGGGTTTATCTCCCGTTAGGAATTTCGATTGAAAAAATCTCCGCATTGAAAACGCGCCATGTCGGCATGCCGTTGCGGCGGGAGATGACGAGGCAGAGCCGAGAACTGGCGAGTGCGGCGCTCGGGTTTGAACCCGCGCATCGGCTGTTGGTGATCTTGGGAGGAAGTCAAGGCGCCTCGGTTTTAAACGAGTGGGCGCGCGAGCATCTGACGGCTTTGGCGGCAGAGGGCATTCAGGTACTGGTGGTGACTGGCCTGGGGAAAGGGGCGGAGAGTCAGTTTGAGCTGAGGACGAAAGCGGGAGCGCCGCTTCGGGCGATTTTTACGCCATTTACGGATCAAATGGCGGTGGTGTTATCGGCGGCTGATCTCGTTGTATCGCGAGCTGGGGCGGGAACTTTGGCAGAGCTGGTTCGCTGCGGGACACCGGCGATTTTAGTGCCGTATCCCCTCGCGGCTGACGACCACCAGCGGGCGAATGCAGATTTTTTTGAACGGCAGGGAGGCGGTTTTATGCGGGCGCAGACGGACCGGGCGGGTTTGTTGGATCAGGTGCTCACGGTGATGCGCAATGAGCGCTGCCGGCAGAAGTTGCGCGCCAACCTCAATCGTATTAACAATATGAATACAATAGATCTGCTGGTGGCTGATCTGGAGGCAATGGCGCAGAGTCGGGCGGGCCTGCGGACGCAGTGCTCGGCCTCGTGAGGAATAGCCATGGCGAGTTGCCTGCCTAGCGCGATGAGGACACTGCCACCCCGCTCACTCTGGGGTCGAGCGATCCGCTTGATTTACTTTGCTGGTTTTGACGGGGTGGGAGTGGTTTCGCTGGCGATCCATCTGGTGGAGCTTGGCTTTGTGGTCCGCGGTGCGGGGGCGGGACTCGCGGAGTCCGTGCGCGTTCGCCTGGTGCGTGGCGGGGTGGTTTTGGGGGACGCGGAGGCGAAGCTTGGCGAGGTGATTTACGTCGGCGAGGGGGGGGGCGGTGCCGGTAGCGGGTGGGGGGCGCCAGCGGAGGCGACGGTGTCGCCGGTGGCATTGCTGGAAGAGGTCATCCGTTGTCAGCAAGGGGCGGAGCGATGCGGCGCGGGCGGTGCAGCGGTGCTGGCGGGTGAATGGCTGGCGGCCTGGCAGGGAGAGGAAAAGCGGACCGAGGCGCTGGGCTGGCGGGGGGCGAGTCACTGCGCCGAGCTGGTGGGCGCGGCGAACTGGGATGAACGCAGAGAGCGTTTACAGTCCGTGGTGACGGGTGGGACGCTGGTGAAGCGCGAGGAAGCGTTGGCGTCAAAAACCACCATGCGAGTCGGGGGAGCGGCGCGACTTTATGCGGAGCCGGCGACGGAAGCTGATCTGCAGAATTTACGGCGCGAGGCGGGGGCACTTGGGCTGGAAGTATGGGTGCTCGGTCGTGGTTCGAATCTGATTGTGCCGGACGAAGGGGTGGAGGGTTTGGTGCTATCTCTGGCGCATGAAGTGTGGTCGGCCTTTGCGGTGAGTTCGGGTGGTCAGATTTGGGTGGGGGCAGGTTTGCGTTTGAAGAATCTGTGTGGGCTGGCGACGAAAGCGGGGCTGGTAGGCTTTGAATTTTTGGAAGGAATTCCTGGGAGTGTGGGCGGGGCGCTCCGGATGAATGCGGGCGCGATGGGCGGCTGGATGTTCGATGTGGTTACGTCGGTAAAAATGCTTTCGCGTGAAGGAGAAATTCAAGTGATGGCTCGTGGGGCGATGCAGGTGGACTATCGGCATTGTCGGGAACTTGAGGGGGCGATCGCGCTAGGGGCCTGGCTGCGCGCATCGTCGCAAGCGGAGGTGGCGGCGATCAGTCGACAGATTGACGTGTATCGGAAAAAGCGTCACGAAGCGCAGCCGCGGGAGCCGAGTGCGGGCTGTATTTTCAAGAATCCGGCGGGGGATTCAGCGGGACGTTTAATTGATGAATGTGGTTTAAAAGGGGAGCGCGTGGGCGATGCGGAAGTATCGAAGGTGCACGCTAATTTCCTGGTTAACCAAGGGCGGGCGTCGGGGGCGGATATGATCGCGCTGGTGCGACGCGTACGGGCGCGGGTGCGGCAGTTGAAAGGGGTGGTGCTGGAGCCGGAAGTTTTGCTTTACGGAAAAAGATGGGAGGACGTGCTGTGAAGCGACTGGGGGTGCTGGGCCTTGCGGGCAGGTGGTCGGTGGCGGGCGGGCGGCCGTGCCTCGGAGGGGCGAGGCGGGTGGTGCGAGGGTGGCGGGGGCGGGTTCAGCATTTCACTAAAAACTATGATTAAACCGATAATAGCCGTTTTTGCGGGAGGGACCTCGGCGGAGCGGGAAGTCTCGCTGGGATCGGGGCGGGCGGCGGCGCTGGCCTTGGCGCGGTCTTTTCCCACGCGGTTTTTTGAGGTGGTGGGCCCGGCGATTCCGGCAGGCGTCGACGCGGCGCGGCACGTGGTTTTTTCGACCTTGCACGGCACGTTTGGCGAGGATGGCGGGATGCAGCGGCTCTTGGATGCGGCGGGGATTCAGTACGCGGGATGCGACGCGGTGAGCAGCGGTTTGACGATGGATAAAGCGCGCACGAAGGAGGCGGTGGCCGCCGGCGGAGGGCGGGTGGTGCCGGGTATTTTTTTTGAAGCGGCGGCGCTGCCGACGGTGGATGCGGTGGTGGCGGAGTGGGGCGAGCATCTGGTGGTGAAACCGAATAGTGAAGGGAGCAGCGTTGGGCTTTCCCTGATCTCGAGCCGAGCGGAGTTGGTGGCGAAGCTTGCGTCGATCAAGATGGGATCTTGGTTGTTAGAGCGCCGGATTGTGGGTCGGGAGTTGTCGGTCGGTGTTCTTGGCGGCAAGGCCTTGGGCGTCGTAGAGATCAGGCCGAAGTCCGGGGTTTATGATTTCGCGAGCAAGTATACGAAAGGGCTGACCGAGTATTTTGCACCGGCGCCCCTGGACCCGGCGCACACGCAAGCGGCGCAGGCGGCGGCGGAATTGGCCTTTGCGGCGTGCGGCTGTCGAGATTACGCGCGAGTTGATTTTATGCTCTCGGCGCGCCAGGAGCTTTATTTGCTGGAAATCAACACGCTCCCCGGCATGAAAGAGACGAGTCTGCTCCCGATGAGCGCGCGCTGTGTGGGGCTAGATTTTTCTCGATTGGTCCGAGAATTAGTTGCACCTAGTTTGGGGCGCTTTCAGGAGGCGGCGACGTCTCGTTTACGTTTGTAATTTCGTGAATCAAACCAACGTCAACTTACCGATGGCTCCGACTTGGCGAGATATCGCCCAGCCGATGAAGACGCACGCGATGTCGAAGGGAGGGCGCAGGCGGCGTTGGCGGGTGGGTTTTCGTCAGGTTTCGTTGGGATTATTTTTTCTGGGTATGGCCTGGGGAATTTGGATGATAGTCTTGGCGCTCCAGCCTGATTCGCCGCATAGACCGCAGTTGGTTAAAGACGTGCCGATCAGGGCGCCGGAGTTGAAAACGACCCGCGATGGGGTGTTGGATGATGCTTGGCTGGGGCGAATGCTGGCGCTGCCGGTGGGGATTTCCTTGATGGAATTGGATCTGGAAAAATTGCGTGAACGGTTACTGGGGGAAGGGCAGGTCTTGACCGCCTCGCTCACGCGACAATTTCCCGATCGCCTGATTGTTCATATAACCGAGCGGGCGCCGGTGGCGCGCGTGCGGGTGGGGAGCGCGGTGGCGTCACGCGATTGGTTGGTCGCGCGCGATGGGGTGTTGTTTTTAGGGGCCGGGTATAGCGTGGCGCTGCTGGAATCGATGCCCTGGCTGGGAGGAATTGCGGTGGTGCCGGCAGGGCGGGGATTTCGGCCCATTGCGCGGATGGACGTGGTGGCGCGTTTGTTGGCGGATGCGCAATTTGCGGCGGAGTCAATCTATCGGATGTGGCAGGTGGTATCACTGGCGCGGCTGGATTCTGATAATGAAATTGAGGTTACGATGAAGGACAGCACCACGGTGGTTTTTGGGGCGAAGGGAGGGTTTTTTGTTCAGCTTTCGAATCTCGATTACATGATGGAGCGATTGGCGCGTTTACCGCGGGCGAAAGCCCGGATTGATCTTTCGCTTGGTCGCGAAGTGCCCGTGATGGTGGAACCGCTCGGCGCGAACGATGCGAAGAAGATCCCTCTTCCGAGCACGGCCGCCTCTTTCTTTAACGTGCGAATCAATTCTTCGTCTAAAAACCAACGTGAGCTCTAGAAACACATTTATCGGTGCCGTTGAAATCGGCACTTCAAAAATCACGGCGTTAATTGCCGAGCATAATGGTCACGAGTTGGCGATTATCGGCCTGGGCCAGTGTGCCTCGCAGGGGGTGATCAAGGGGGCGGTGGTGGATTTTAAAGCGGCCAGTGATTGTACGCATAGTGCACTCCAGCAGGCGGAGAAGGAAGCCGGTGAACGTATGGATATGGTCTTTTTAGCGCAGACGGGTGGCCACTTGGAGGGGTTTTATAACGAGGCGGTGGTGAATGTGAAATCGTCAGACAACATGATCGATCAAGACGATGTGCAGATGGTCTGTGAACTCGCCAGATCGAAGGAATTACCGGTTGGTCGCAGTGTGGTGCACCACATTCGACGGCCCTTCCGCGTTGATGGCCGGTTGATTCCGGCGAGCCCGGACAACTTGGTCGGGCAGAAGCTCGAAGTGGGTTATTGGACAGTGCACGGTCAGGAACAGCGGTTGGCCGATAACCTCAATATGATTCGAGGATTTAATCTTGACGTGAATGAACTGGTGCTCGCGAGTCTCGCCTCGGGCTACATGGTGACGAATCCGGAAGAGCGGCAGCATGGGGTGCTGGCGATCGACATTGGCGCGGGCACGACGGACTTTGTATTGTATCGAGACGCGGCGCCCTTTATGACGGGGGTCTTGCCGGTGGGTGGATCGCATCTGACGAATGATCTGAGCATTGGACTGCGACTGACGCCGATGCAGGCGGAGAAGTTGAAATTACGTTTTGGGCGCGCCAACGTGCAGGCGAAGGACAAGGCGGAGAAAGTGTGGCTAGACGGTAATTTCGCGATTGGTGACCGGCAGTTTCCTCGGCTGGCGATTGAGCAGATCACGGCGGCAAGGGTTCGGGAATTACTGGAGTCGGTGAAGAAGAAGCTGGGCCACGCGTTTTCCCCGGAGACGTGCTCCGCGGGGGTGGTGCTGACCGGTGGCACGGCAAAGCTGGCGGGTATTACTGAGGTGGCGACGGGTGTTTTTGGGGTGCCGGCGCATCTGGGTGAGGCGCCGCGCTGGGTGAGTGAACACCTGCGAGACCCGAGTTATCACACGGCGCTGGGGTTGCTCTACTATGGGCTGAGGTCTCGGGCGGAAGCATTTCCGCCGGTTCGTCGCGGCAGTGGTTTTATCGACGCGTTCAAACGCCTTTTCGCCAACTCCTGAGCTGATCTTCATGAATGTCCACGAACTTACTTTGCCGCATCCCTTACTGACGGACCGCAACATCGCGATCAAACTGGTTGGCGTGGGAGGGGCGGGGGCGAATGCGGTTGACCGATTAAAGATGGAAAGTCTCGAGCGCCTGCAACTGGCGGTGATCAACACCGACCACCAGGCGCTGGCGAGCTCGCCGGTGTCAGACAAGATTATGATCGGCGTGGGGGTGACGCGCGGGCTGGGGGCGGGCGGCGACCCCGAGCTCGGTCGCGAGGCGGCGGAGGCCGACCGTGAGAAGATCGCGAATGTCGTGAAAGGCTGTGATCTCGTTTTTATTGTAACGGGCATGGGCGGGGGAACCGGCAGCGGGGCGTCGCCGGTGGTGGCGGAGATCGCGGCAGAAACGGGGGCACTGGTGATCGCGTTTGTGACGATGCCCTTTAGTTTTGAAGGTGGGCGCCGGCTGAAGCAGGCGGAAGAGGGCTTACGGGCGTTGCGGCAAGTATGCGATGCGGTGATTCCCTTACCGAACGATGTGCTGCTGCAAGAAGCGGGTGAAGGCGAGAGCGTGCTCGACTCATTTGCGCGGGCGGATGAGTGGATCGGGCGGGGCGTGAAGTCGATCTGGTCGATGCTATTTAAAACCGGCCTGATCAATGTGGATTTTGCGACGCTGCGCCAAGCGTTTCAGCACCGCGGGGGCAAGACCTTGTTCAGCTTGGGGTCGGGCCAAGGTGAGCAGGCGGTGGTGGATGCGATTGCCAGTCTGAAGTTGTGCCCCCTGTTGCACACTCCGGATTTTTCGCGGAGGGCGGATCGCCTGTTGGTCAATATTGCTGGCGGGCCCGATCTGACGCTGTCGCGAGTCAACGAGATGATGGCCGCGGTGACGGAGCAGTTTGGGCGCGAGTCGCACATCATCATGGGGGCGGTGATCGACGAGGATATGGCGGGGCGGGTGGAGATATGCGTGATCGGGACGAGTGATATGGGCGGGCGCGGTACGGGCACGAGGCGGCCCTTTAGCGCGTCCAGCAAAGGCCGCGTGAGCGTCGCTCCGAGTGGGACTGGGAGTGAGCGCGGGGTGGGGGAGGTGGCGGGGAGTGCGCTGAGCACGAACTCGGCGCCGCCGTTGGCGGGAATGAAAAGTCCGGCGGAGGCGGCGGCGGAGGCGGAGGCGGCGAGCAAGCTTGCTCAGGAAGAATTCGGTTTCGGTGAAGTGGAAGCGCGCGGTCACTTTGAGAAAACCGATCGCAATCTTTTTGAGGGCCAGGATTTCGATGTACCGACTTATCTGCGCAAAGGCATTAAGATCTCGTTATAGGGGTGGGCTGGCCGGGTGAGCGGCGGGTAGCGAAGGCGGGTATGGTTTGAAATTAAAACGCGCTGGTTGGCGAGGGTATGGAGTGGGTGGTTGGCGAGGAGCGTCATGGTCTTTTGGGTTTAGGTCATTCCCCCTCTTGGCAAACGGCCGGCGTTCTGTATGATGCGGTGAATGTTCGTCGATGAATGCTCAGTTAAATTGGCCGCGGGTGATGGCGGTCGTGGGTGTACCAGCTTCCGCCGGGAAAAATATGAGCCTTGGGGGGGGCCCAATGGTGGTGATGGCGGCCGAGGGGGCGACGTCGTCTTGGTGGGCGACGTCAACACGAATAACTTGGTCGACTACAAGTACCAGCCGCACTGGCGGGCCGAGCGGGGTGAGCATGGCCAAGGGGCCGATTGTCACGGTCGCGATGGCAAGCCTTGCATCATCAAGTTGCCGTTGGGCACGGTGGTGATCGATCTGACGACGAGCAAGCCGGTGGCGGAAGTCGTCGTGGAGGGTCAGCAGATTGTGCTTTGTAAGGGTGGTAATGGCGGTTGGGGTAATACTCATTTTAAAACGTCGACGAATCGCGCGCCGAAACGCGCCAATGCTGGGCATGATGGCGAACGGGGTGAGTACCGGTTCATACTGAAAAGCATTGCGGACGTCGGTCTAGTGGGTTTTCCCAATGCGGGTAAGTCTTCGCTCACGGGGCAGATAACCAAGGCGAGGCCGAAGACGGCGGCGTATCCGTTCACGACGCTGCACCCGCAGATTGGGGTGATCGATTACTTGGATGAGGCCAAGGGGAACCGGCGGCTGCTTCTGGCCGACGTGCCGGGTTTAATCGAGGGCGCGCACGAAAATCGTGGTCTTGGGCATCGGTTCCTCCGGCATATAGAGCGCTGCGCCTTGCTGGTTTTCCTCGTGGATATGGCGGGGACGGACGCGCGCGATCCCCGCGATGACTACAAGCACCTATTGGCGGAGCTGAAGTTGTATGATAAAAAGCTCCTCGACAAACCGCGCCTGGTGGTGGCGAACAAGATGGATTTGCCCGAAGCGGCGGCGCAGTTGGCCAAGTTCAGGCGCCGGCATAAATCGGCCGACGTTCTGAAAATATCCTGCATGACCGGGGTTGGTCTCGTGAAGTTGAAGAAGGAGCTTATGAAGCGAGTCTCTAAGTTCCGGGTGGCGGAGGCCCGGGCCAAGCCGGCGGCGGGGTGAACAAGGCGCGCGGTGTCTAACGTTCATCGTAATTTGATGATGCGGGCCAACCGGCAAATCGGCGCGCAGTTGGTAGAGCAAAACGTGGTGGGCCTCGATGTATTGGCGGCCGCGAACGAGGCGTTTATCGATGGGCTGGAGATCGGCCAGCCGCGCGACAGGACGGTCTTGGGCGTCCTCGTTTACAAATTAAACGCGTTGAAGGAGGACGAAATCCTGCAGCGCGTTGTGGATGCTCACGGGGTGGGCCTGGTCGATTTGAGTGCTTATGAAATACCGTACGATCTCCGCGCCTACGCGGAGATAGACGCTTGTTGGGCGACGTGGTCGGTGCCGTTCGATCGGGAGGAAGAGTTTTTTTTTGTGGCGACGGCGTATTATCTGAGTCCAGCGGTGCGGCAGTACTGGGAAAAGACACTCGGTGGGCCGATCCTTTGGTTTGGCACGACACTGGAAGGAGTCGCGACGGTACTTGAGAAATGGGCTGCGCGGCCGATGAGCGTGCCGCTGCCGGAGGTGTTGCCTCCAGCGGGGCCCGCCCCTTAACGCCCATGCCTCTTGGAAAAATCCAGCTGCAGATTGTGGCCAAGCTTGTTCAGCTGGGACGACTGACCCATGACCAAATGAGTGCGTTGGCGGCCCGCCCCGACGATCTCAGCGGTGATGTCCTCGACAAGTTGCTGCAGCAGGAATTCAAGCTCACGGCCTGGCAATGCTTCGTCGCCAAGGCCCAGGCGTTTAATCTTTCGCCCTTCAACGTCACGCGCTGCAGCCTGTCGCCCCAAACGTTTGAGCGGCTGCCACGAGAATATTGCCAGCGCAACAGCATCTTACCGGTCGGTCAAATCGGCCCTTTGTTGTTGGTGGCTTTTGCCAATCCGTTTGCGGTGGGTTTGCTGGGTGAGATTGAGTCGATGACGGGCAAGACGGTGATCCGGCTGTTTGCGCGTGAACGCGATATCCTGGACAAATTCGCTAAAGTTACCGAACAGACCAGCGGTTTGAGTGAGGTCGTGATCAAGATTGGCGCGGCCTACGATGAGCCCGTCCTGGAGCTGGACGTGCGGAAGGGAGAGGTTTCGGAGGAGTCGGGTCCAATTATCCAGCTGGCGAATCGGATCATTGAGGAGGCGTATCTCTCCGGCACGAGCGACATCCACGTCGAGCCGCAGGAGAAAGAGCTGATTGTGCGAAACCGGATCGACGGGGTGTGTCACGAGCAGTTGCGGCTGCCGAAGAAAGTCGGTCCCGCCCTCGTCGCGCGGCTGAAGATCATGTGCAATTTGGATATCTCGGAGCGTCGGTTACCTCAGGATGGACGCATAATTTTTAAGCAATTTACAAAAAAAAATCTGGATATTGATCTGCGCGTTTCGACGGCGCCGCTGAATCATGGTGAGGGTGTCGTGATGCGGATTCTCGACAAGCAGAAGACCACGCTCCCGTTGGCGGCTCTGGGTTTTTCCGACGAGAATCTAGCGAAATACCGGGCGTGCATCCAGCAGCCCTACGGGATGATTTTGCACTGCGGGCCGACCGGCTCGGGTAAATCCATGACGCTTTACTCGGCGCTCAACGAGATCAACACGCCGGATATAGTGATTCGCACGGCCGAGGATCCGATTGAATATACCTTGCCGGGGCTAAATCAGATGCAGATGCATCGTCAGATTGGGTTAACTTTCGCCACGGCGTTGCGGTCGTTTTTACGCCAAGACCCCGACATCATTCTGGTGGGTGAGATTCGCGATCGGGAGACGGCGGGGATCGCGGTGGAAGCGGCGCTCACCGGCCATTTGCTCATTTCCACGCTGCATACGAACGATGCTCCCACGACGGTCTCGCGCCTGACGGAAATGGGGGTGGAACGTTTTATGGTTTCTTCGTCGCTGCTCGCAGTGTGTGCGCAGCGCTTGGTGCGTCGGGTCTGCAAGCACTGTCGCGTGGCGTATACGCCGGAGGGGCGTGAGCGGCATCTTATCGAGCGAGCCTTGGGTTGGCACGGTTCGATTTTCAGAATCAATCCGGCGGGGTGTCCGAAATGTGGCGGGAGCGGTTACAAGGGGCGGGTCGGGATTCATGAGTTGATGGTCAGCAGTCCGGAGTTGGTTGAGGCGATCAATCAAGAGGCGGACACCGCGGTCTTGAAAAAAATTGCACGGCAGGGAGGCATGCGGACCTTGCACGAAGACAGCCTGCTGAAGGTAAAGGAGGGGCTCACGACGTTGGCCGAAGCCTTGGCGCAGGTGCCGCCAGATTTGTAAGGGTGCGTGGTGATTTCGGGGCGCTGAGGTATGGATGATTACCGGGTGGAGTTTTTGAAAGTGGCGCTCGCTCACTTGCTGGCGGTGGCCAGTCCGGGGCCGGATTTTGCCGTGGTGCTGCGGCAGTCGTTGCGCTTTGGTCGACGTACGGCGATCTGGACGAGCTTGGGCGTGGGCATGGCGATTTTCTGGCATGTCAGTTATGTTTGTCTAGGTCTAGGTTGGTTGGTGCACAGCGGTAATTTTGGGTTTAGCGGGGTGAAGTGGGCCGGGGCCGCGTGCCTCGCGTGGATGGGATGGCAGTCCTTGCGAGCGTTGCCGACCGCTCCGCGGTTGGGTGAGCCTGAGGCGGGTGGCGTGGACGCGCCCCGTGCGCGGCGGGCATTTGCCGTGGGTTTTTTTACGAACGCACTGAACCCGAAGGCGGCGCTTTTCTTCGTCTCGCTTTTTGCGTTGGTCGTGAGCCCGCTTACTCCGGGGGGGCTCCAGTTGGCCTACGGAGTATGGATGGCGGTGGTGACGATGGCGTGGTTCTGCCTTGTCGCGGTGGTCTTTACACGGCGGGACGTCCAGGCCCGATTTCGGCGTTACAGCCATTGGATTGATCGGTCGCTCGGGGTCGTTTTGCTGGGTTTTGCGGTGAGTCTGGCCCTGGCGACGCGCTGAGGGCGTCCGATTCCTGTATGTCAAATTCGACTACGCGGTTGGCGCATTAATTCTGGCGCTGGCGACGCGCCAACGGCGTCCGCGCTTGTTCGGGGCATCCGTATCGGCCGAAAAATGCCGACCTTTATTTGCCGGACTGCCCCGAGTGGGTCTGCTTCCTCGCGCTGGCGCTGTGGCGCACGCTCGCACCGTGGATGCAGTTGAAAGGGCTCGGCATCTGCGCACGGCAGTTGGTCAACCAAATGTCCGGGATCAAAAGCGTGGACGTGATCGTGCCGGTGCGCTGCGCCGAGATCGCGACCGGACTGCGCCTGCGCGTGGTCGCCCCAACCGAGCCCGCCACCGCCCAACGGCTCGCCCACCTCGGCCTGCGCCTGCCCAAAGGCACCCGAGAACCCAGTCATGGTGTGCCGAAAATCAGCCGCTCAATCGCGCAAGTCGCTGCGATCGGATGGGACGGGTTTCTGAACTGCGAAACTCGGTCCTAAGCAGGTTGGGCGGGGCGGACCTGAGAGGATTGCGCGCTGGGCTTGAAGGAGCGTGCGCTGCCACGTGTGAAGGTAGGCGAGCGGGCGAACCGCTGGCACGCGCCTCGAGCGCCTAGTGAACGAAGGCGCCCGTCGCGGTGCTATCTGGAGCGAGGCGGGGGCGAGTGGCTCGGTGCCTAAAAGGCCTACCCCTTCGGCTCCGCGTAGGCGGCCATGCCTTCGCATGAGCAGACGAGGTTGCGATCGCCGTAGACGTTATCGACGCGGCCAACGCTGGGCCAGAATTTGCTGGCACGCGTAAAACGGTCGGGGAAAGCCGCGGTCTCGCGGGAATAGGGATGGTCCCAAGTATCGGCGCAGACGACCTTGGCCGTGTGCGGGGCGAATTTTAGCGGGTTGTTGATTTTATCGGATGCACCCGTGACGACGGCTTGCATTTCGCCGTGGATGGAGATCAGCGCATCGCAGAAACGATCGAGTTCGCTGCGAGCTTCACTCTCGGTGGGTTCGATCATGAGGGTGCCGGGAACAGGGAACGACATGGTCGGCGCGTGATAGCCGTAATCCATCAGACGCTTAGCGGTATCCTCGACTTCGATACCAAATTTTTTCCAGCCGCGGAAATCCAGGATGCATTCGTGGGCGATGAGACCGGCGTTGCCGCGGTAGAGGACGGGAAAAAAATTTTCAAGCCGGCGGGCGACGTAATTGGCGTTGAGGATGGCGAGCTTGGTGGCGGCGGTGAGACCGTCGGGACCCATCATCCGGATATACATCCACGAGATGACGAGGATGGAAGCGGAGCCGAAGGGCGCGGCGGAGACGGCCCCGATCGGGCGCAGATGCGGGTGGAGAGCGGCGCGTGTAGTCGCGGAAGCGACGGGGGCGACCGGGTGGGAAGGGAGGAAAGGCGCGAGGTGGGCAGCGACGCCGATCGGGCCCATGCCGGGGCCGCCGCCGCCGTGCGGAATGCAGAATGTTTTGTGGAGATTAAGATGGCAGACATCGGCGCCGATGAAGCCGGGGGAAGTGAGTCCGACCTGCGCATTCATATTGGCGCCGTCCATATACACTTGGCCGCCGTGTTGATGGATGGTCGCACAGATCTCTCTGATACCAGACTCGAAGACGCCATGCGTCGAGGGGTAGGTCACCATGAGGGCGGCGAGGGTCGGAGCGTGGGCGGCGATCTTGGCGTTGAGATCGGCGAGATCGATGTTGCCGTTTAAATCGCACGCGACCGGAACGACCTGGTAACCGCACATCGTTGCGCTGGCGGGGTTGGTGCCGTGGGCGCTGGTGGGAATGAGACAGATATTGCGGTGACCCTCGTGGCGCGATTCGTGGAAGGCACGAATGACGAGCAAGCCGGCGTATTCTCCTTGGGAGCCGGCGTTGGGTTGGAGCGAGACAGCAGCGAAGCCGGTGATCTCGGCGAGCCACGTCTCGAGGTCGGTAAACAGCTGGGCATAGCCGCGCGTCTGCTCGGCGGGAGCGAACGGATGCAATTGGCCAAACTCAGGCCACGACACCGGAAACATCTCGCTGGTGGCGTTGAGCTTCATCGTGCAAGACCCGAGCGAGATCATCGAGTGGCACAGTGACAGATCCTTGGCCTCGAGACGCCGGATGTACCGAAGCATTTCGTGCTCGGTGTGGTAGCGTTGAAAAGTGGTGTGCTCAAGGAAGGAAGAATTTCTGGCGAATGGCGCGGGAAACTGCGCGTGTGTCGGCGTGAGCGCGGCTCGCTGCGCCGGGCAGGCGCCAAGGGCGGCTTCGCTAAAAAGTCCGAGAAGGGTGGCGACTTCCTCGGCCGTAGAAGTTTCATCCAACGCGATGCCAACGCTCGTGGCGTCGATGGCTCTTAGATTAATTTTCTTCGCTTGGGCGGCGGCGTGGATCCGCGTGGCGTCGACGCCTTGGACCGTCAGCGTATCGAAGAAGGGTTCCTTGTTAACCGCGGCACCGGCGTGCCGCAGACCGGCGGCGAGCAGTTCGGTGAGCAGTTTGATCCGCCGCGCGATTTGCTTCAGGCCCTCCGGCCCATGATAGACCGCGTACATCGACGCCATGACCGCGAGCAGCACCTGCGCGGTGCAGATATTCGAAGTGGCTTTGTCGCGTCGGATGTGCTGCTCGCGGGTGCCGAGGGCCAACCGCATCGCGGGATCGCCTTGGGCGTCCTTGGATACACCGACGAGCCGGCCTGGCATCTGGCGTTTAAAGGCATCTTTGGTCGCGAGGAAGCCAGCGTGGGGACCACCAAATCCCATGGGGACGCCAAAGCGTTGCGCGGAACCGACGGCGACGTCGGCCCCGAATTCGCCCGGGGCGCGCAACAGGGTTAACGCGAGCAGATCGGCCGCGACAATCGTAAAGGCACCGACGGCGTGGGCGGCGTTAAAAAACTCGGTGAAGTCGTGGATCGAGCCCGTGGTGTCGGGGTATTGCACGAGGACGCCGAAGCAATCTGGCGCCACGTGAAACGTCCGGTGATCGCCGACCGCCACGGTAAAGCCCAAAGGGGTGGCGCGAGTCTTGATGATATCAATCGTCTGCGGATGGCATTTTTCCGAAACAAAGAAGGTGCGAGGCGTGGCGCTATCCCCGTCTTTCAGGCGGTGGCACATCATCATGGCCTCGGCGGCGGCGGTGCCTTCGTCGAGCATGGAGGCGTTGGCGATTTCAAGGCCGGTGAGCTCGGTGACGAGTGTCTGAAAATTGAGGAGCGCTTCAAGCCGACCCTGAGAGATTTCGGCTTGGTAGGGAGTGTAGGCGGTGTACCAGCCTGGGTTTTCGAGAATGTTGCGCTGGATGACCGGAGGGGTGAAGGTCGCGGCGTACCCAAGCCCGATACAACTGCGGAAAACCTGGTTGTGGTTCGCGACGCGGCGCAGCTCCGCCAAGGCCGCGCTCTCGCCGATGGCGGCGGGCAGATTGAGCGGCCCGCGCCGAATCGCGGCCGGCACTGCGGCAGCGGTGAGGTCCTCGAGCGAGGCGTAGCCGAGAGTTGCGAGCATCGCGCCCGTGTCAGTTGGCTCGTTGCCGTGATGGCGGCGCGCGAATGAGTCGGTGGGTGCGAGGAGGTCGGTACTCGAGAGCATGATTTCCGCGAAAATTATGCGAGTAATGAAGTGGCGCAACCGCGATTTCATCTTGGCCGGAGGTTTATATTTTGAGATTTTTACTGCGATTTTTGATGCGCGGTGCGCCGAGGGCGGCTGAGGCGGTAAACGCGATTTTTGGGGATCGCGCTTTCGACCGAGCGCGTTGATTAAAGGATTTATGTTGGGATGAAAACGCGTTGTTCTTGGGTTTATGACACGCGCGAACCGGGCTGCTCTGATTGATCTCCGGCTGGCCCAGCTTTATCCAGCAACGCCGGTACCCTTGGCGCACCGCGATCCGTTTACTTTGTTAATTGCGGTGCTGCTTTCCGCGCAGTGTACGGATGCGCGAGTGAATCAGGTGACTCCCCGGTTATTTGCGCGGGCGGATACGCCACAGAGCATGGCGGAGGTACCCGTCGCGGAGATTCAGCGCATCATCCGGCCCTGTGGGCTCTCCCCGCAAAAAGCGAAGGCGATCGCCGGGCTCGCGCGCCTGCTGCTCGAAAAACACGGGGGCGAGGTGCCGAGGACATTTGCCGAACTCGAGGAATTGCCGGGGGTGGGGCACAAAACGGCGAGCGTGGTGATGGCGCAGGCTTTCGGAGTACCGGCGTTCCCAGTCGATACGCATATTCATCGTTTGGCGCAGCGGTGGAAGCTTACCTCGGGACGAAACGTCGAGGAGACGGAGCGCGATTTGAAGAAACTGTTTCCCCAGGAACATTGGAACCAGTTGCACCTGCGGATTATTTTTTACGGGCGTGAACACTGCACGGCCCGAGGGTGCGACGGTCGGGTATGTGAGCTGTGCCGAGCAGTCGCGCCCGAGCGTCGCCGGGCTCTCCGGACAAAAAAATAGCGGGCCGATCGCGCGGGATCAGAAAACAAGATTGATTCCCTCTGGGCGCCTGTCCACGGTTCCGTGTTCAAGAGGGACGCTTAGCTCAGTTGGTTAGAGCACCTGCTTCACACGCAGGGGGTCGGCGGTTCGAGTCCGCCAGCGTCCACCATGTTTATGACAGTTTATACGATAAGTTTTATGTCCCGGTGCGGATGCGTTGGCGAAGAATGACAGCTCATGGCTCACTCCGGATTTTGCCAACTTGTGGGGGGCACCCCGTCGGCTAGTGCCGAGCACGTCGAATCGCCTTGGGGACGTCATTCGCAAACGCCGCTGCAGGTCGTGGTTGGTGAGCCCCTGATACCCGCAGCGCGAGATCGGGCCGTATAAGCCAAATCCCGGGCTTTTCGATTTTCGAGTGCGTGTATCGGCGGCTGGTCGAGTCCGAGTGGGCCCACCAAATCTCCCAAGGAGCTTACTGGGCTGGTGTCGCGTCTAACTCTCTCGATCCACACGGGGGAGTAGTGCCGCTGCGCATTGGGAAAAATATATTCCATCGCGAACCAAGTCTCTGGCTTAAGGGTGAACGGAAGCTTTGTCATTTCGTAGTCAACGACAGATGCGCTGGCCAATTTGAGCAAGTGATCCGTGATCTCCAACATGCGCACAGGATGCTCGGCCGCCATCCGATTGTTCAGCGCGCCCACGGAAACCAACTATTTGAGGCCTGTTTCGAGACGATGCTTTCCATTTCGCACCATTCACTTCTGTCTACTGTTTCGCTTCTTCCGCCGGTTTTGTCCGCGCCGATTCAGGGTCTTTTCGCTTTCCTGCCTCCCAATTCTCACCCGTCTCACTTGACCCAGTCCCTTGCATGAGCGCTCGCACCTCGATCGGTGGGTTCGTGCCCGGCCGGCAAGCGAGCGATCTCCAGCACACCTGACTCTCACCCATGGCCCGCGCTAACTCTTCAGCTTCCTCCGCCCAGTCCTCCGCCACCATCGGCTTCGAGGCCAAGCTCTGGCTCACTGCCGACAAGCTGCGCAACAACATGGACGCAGCGGAATACAAGCACGTCGTCCTCGGGCTCATCTTCCTCAAATACATCTCCGATACCTTTGAGGAGCACCGCGCCAAGCTCCTCGCCGGTTCGACCGTAAAAACAGGCGACTACGCCGGGGCCAATGCTGAAGACCCCGACGAATACAAAGCTGAGAACGTCTTCTGGGTGCCGAAGGAAGCCCGCTGGTCTCACCTCCAGGCCAGCGCCAAGCAGCCCACCATCGGCAAGACTGTGGACGACGCCATGGTCGCCATCGAGCGCGACAACCCGCGCCTCAAAGGCGTGCTCCCCAAGGACTACGCCCGCCCCGGCCTCGACAAACAGCGCCTCGGCGAACTCATCGATGTCATCGCCACCATCGAACTCACCGCCGCCAGCGAGGGCGAGAAGACTCACCGCTCCGTCGATCTTCTCGGTCGCGTTTACGAGTATTTCCTCACCCGCTTCGCCAGCGCCGAGGGCAAGAACGGCGGCCAGTTCTACACCCCGTCCTGCGTCGTGCGCTGCCTCGTCGAGCCGGTGCCAGTCCGGAAGGACCTCGCCCCCTACAAAGGCCGCATCTACGACCCCGCCTGCGGCTCCGGCGGCATGTTCGTGCAGTCGGAAAAGTTCGTCGAATCCCACGGCGGCAAGCTCGGCGACATCTCCATCTACGGGCAGGAAAGCAACGCCACCACCCGCCGCCTCGCCGTGATGAACCTCGCCCTGCGCGGCATCGAGGCCGACTTCGGTCCCGAGCACGCCGACACCTTCCGCCGCGACCTCCATCCCGACCTCCGCGCCGACTACGTCCTCGCCAACCCGCCCTTCAACGACTCCGACTGGTTCCGCAAGGACGACGACGTGCGCTGGCAGTTCGGCGTCCCGCCCAAGGGCAACGCCAACTTCGCCTGGGTGCAGCACTTCATCCACCACCTCGCGCCGCAGGGCATGGCCGGCTTCGTCCTCGCCAACGGCAGCATGTCCTCCAACCAATCCGGCGAAGGCGACATCCGCCGCGCCCTCATCGAAGCCGACCTCGTGGACTGCATGGTCGCCCTCCCCGGCCAGCTCTTCTACAGCACGCAGATTCCCGTCTGCCTCTGGTTCCTTGCGAAAAACAAAGTGGCCGACGCCAAACGCGGCTTCCGCGACCGCCGCAAGCAAACCCTCTTCATCGACGCCCGCAAACTCGGCACCCTCATCGACCGCGTCCACCGCGAGCTGACCGACGCCGACCTGGAGAAAATCACC
>CAMDOF010000078.1 GCA_945903465.1 Opitutus sp. GAS368 | reverse complement strand
ATTTTGTAGAAAATTGCCGATGTTGCCATCCGCCACGTTGCCGTAGGCGTCCATCGAGACCACGTTAACGACATTATCGGCGTTGCGTTGTTTTGTGATCGAAGCGGCGTTGCCTTCCCGCTCTCCCGCGACCACGAAACTCTCGAGACGATACACTTCTGAAGTTAAGGCGAAATCCACGACCGTGTTCCGGCCTGCCGCCACCACAATCGACTCCACCTTTTCATCCAATCCAGTATAAAAAGTCCTTAATCGGTAGGTCCCGACCGGCACTCGCGCGAAACCAAAACTACCGTCGCGCAGGGTTGTCGCCGAAAATGACGTGCCTTCAAGCACGACCACCACTCCTTCGAGAAACGAGCGCGTCGTACTGTTGCGCACCGTGCCGCCGACGCTACCTTCACCAGAGCCCTGCGCAAAGAGCGGACCCAAAAAGATAAGACCGAAAAGCAGGCGACCAAGCCCGCAGGATTTCCGCCACGTGCCAGGTAAAGTAGAAAACAGGATTGAGTTCATAAAATTCGATCAGGTTACGGACAAGCTACGCAGATGACCCCAGGGCTAGAAAATCCAAGCAAGAGCTCTCGCTAGTATCTTCTTCAAAGAGGAAATTTAGCATCGTGAGACGGGTCAAGCGTGATCTCCGAATCCCCGGATTTCCGAGCCCCCGCTCACTCGATTCTTCGAATTAACCGCTGAAACCAGCGTCCAGATGATACCTCGGGTCGCGCCTCTGCGCGGCCCCAATTAATTCACTCCAGTCGAGGTCACCAACGAGGCCTAACTGCCCTACCACGATCAACGCGAGGCAACGTGCCCGACCAATCAGCACGCTTCACGCCACCGAGGTCCCCGGACCGACCCTCTTGCCCACAACCTTCCAGATAGAGACGCGCCCGACCGGACTCGGGCGGTAAGTATTCCTCCGCAATTTCTCCGCCAGCGCGAGCAGCCAGGCCGCCCGTGACGTCGGATCTTTTGCCAACGTCTCCACCGAAAGCCCGTCCACTCCTGGCGCGCCGGCATTTTCGATCACCTGATTCAACGCATCGGACAGCAGATCCTGCCGAGACAGCTCGCCATACAGACTGTAGAACCGCCCATGCGGCTCCGCGTTTGCTTTGCGATCTAGCACCCGTGGCAGCTTCCGAACTTTGGGAGACATTTTTATCCAGAGCTCATCTCCCCGGCCATCGTCCAGTCCTTCGCCACGCTGCGGTGCAGGGGGACAAGTGCCCTCCCTTCGCTCCCCGGCGGTTTTAATGTCCGCCCGATCCGCACTGCTGGAGATGTCTCCGACTCCTGCCCCGGCTCGGTCGGCCTCGCGCAGTTTTACCGCGCTTGGGCCGGAGGTTGAGACATCCGCGGAGACCCCACGGTCGCAGGCCTCACCCCTTGACCTAACCACCCTTCCTGTCCCGCCGCCCCCGCTGACTCCGCCGGTGCGTCGATCGGACAGCAACGATTGGGGGCCCACGTCCTGGCGGGACTGCCCTGCCCCATCCTGACAGCCTTCGCCCAGCGAAGAGTGGCTCGGCTTACCGGTTGTTGAATTTTCGAAGCTCATCCGATGGGGTTCATTTCCATTGCGGCTGATCCGTTCGGACTTCGGTCGTGCTTTCCGGTGCTTGCCTCGCGGCCTGCGTCCGTGACCGGGTCCTTCGACCGCGAACCGTTTAATTCGGTCGAACAGACTTTCACTGTTGTGGTAGTTAGTTTAATGGTCGCACCCTCGCTGTTTTTCGTGAAATGAGGGCAGGCGGAAGATAGGGGGCGGGACGGGGGGAGCGGCTCAGGTCGCGATGGAGGAGTTGCCACGTGAAGCTCTCTGCAGACGTTGCCTGCGCTAGAAAGGCCGAGGCGTGGCGTGCGGTGCGCGTTCAAAGGGGCGGCCGGGACCGTGCGGCTGCTAGTTGGAGGAGGCCCCCCATTCGTAGAACGGGGAGCGCGTCGAGGCGAAAGAGGCGGGGGCGACCTATGACCCCATCGAGGAGCTGCCGCGCCGGCATCTCAATGTTTTCGAGCATCGCGGTGAGATCCGCGATCGGTTGCCTCGGGGCAGGAAAACGACAACCGGGAAGATCAATAGAGTAACGCCGCCATGGGAAGCTTGCGTAAAAACTTCGCCCTGGCGGTTCAAAGCGAGGGCACTTCTACAGGTGCGGCAGACGCCGGTGGCGGTGCTGCGCGGTGGCACGATAAGCGGGCGCAACCGCCCCCGGTGGTGAAGAATACTCACGGCGCAGGTCGCCGCGGCTCATCCGAGGATCGAATGGAGTCGGGTGATTTGCGTCGGTTGCGACGAGATGCGCGTGCGCCAGAGGCATCACTCCGTCAGCGTATTTTGTGAACTGATGGGCAAAGCGTGCGGTTCGCGGTCCCCGGCCAAGACCAGAGCGCGCGGGCGATTTCCATGGGCAACCTGGCGTGGCGCGACGGCATCCGCGGGCGCGCGCGAGCACGAGCAACTCCACGTGCAATCCGGCGGCGTGGAGACGGCATCCGCGAGCGCGGGCGAGCACAGAAGAGAAAGTAAGGCCCGCCGCACATACGCCGCGCTGCGCGCCTGCCGCCGGCTCTTAATCCGGCATCCGCGAGCGCGCGCTTGGTCGTGGGCGCGGCTTCCGTATATCCGATTATTAAATACGTCGTGCGCGCGGGCCCTGGCCTGCGCGCCTCAGAACCGCGGCGGCGTGGGGCTTGGGTCGGCGCTGGCTTCGCAACGCTGGTAAGCGTAGAGGCAGGCGACAGAAGCCGCCGATAATAAATGCCAGACGGCGTGGCCTTGGAGCCAGGTATCCGGTCCGCTAAATTTTCCGGCGATATCCTGCTCGCGACAGATCACCGCGGCGACGAGTGCGAGTGTGGAAAAGACGAGCCAACGAAAACGCCGCTGGCGGCGCATAAAAATCAGGTCGACGAGTCCCAACATCGCGACGGTGAGAATTAAGGTGGTGAGCACGCGGGCGGAGGACATCGACCATTTATAGCGGTAGAGCAGGCCACTCCCGATGAAAACGCCCGCCGCCAGCCAGGGCCAGAGCGGCGCGCGGGGTCGACCCCAGCGCGCGTGGGCCGCGCGGCTCCAACGCCCGAGGTGCAGGGCGATACCGGCCAGCAACGGCGCGTACATTGAGGCCACGTCGAGTTGCTGGCTCCATCGGGTCAGGGAGGCGTGAAAAAGGCCGCTGCCGAAACCGAGATAGATCGAGGCGATCCCGAAGATTACGCTCAGCTCTGGCGTCTCTTCGACGTAACTCCGCGTCTCGCGAACGGTGGAACGACGCTGCCAGTCGCGTACGGCAAGGCCTAGCACATAGAAGCCGACGAGGACAAAACCGAGGTTTGACCAGGTGTTGGCGCGGGTGCGGAAAACGTTTTCACGATAGATTCTTTCGGCGTAGTTAGGTTGCTTGATTCCCCGACTTTCGGACCAACCTCGCCAGATGTCCTGACCGTCAAAGGCACTCGTCACACCGATCAGCAGGAGAACGAGCCCGAGGAATCCACCACCCACGAAGAGGTGGATCCTGATCGGTAGGCCAAGAATCGAGCGCACGCTGCCGGAGCGGTTGGGTTGTTCAAGGGGCGCATCGTTGATTGGCGGCATAGCGGACCGCAGTCTACGGCCGCCTCGCCGCGCGTCCACGCGAAACAAAAATCGCGGAAGTAGGCGCGAGGACTTGACACAACCGATTCAGTCTCTTTGAAAACCGGATTAATAACGAGCCGGCCCGTGTTCAGGCCCGTGCTCAAGTATACCCCTTATTACCACACCATCGGCTCTTCTCTTGACCTCCTCTTGCTTTAGTCCGTCGCCCTCGGACCCCGTGGTCACCGCCCCTGCGACCTCCGCAAAGACTAGAGTTCGCCGCTCACCCCTCCCCCCCTTTTTTACCCACGAAATGCTTCCCTGCAATCCATTCAAAAAAACTACCTCGATGACACGTATTCCCCCATTATTAATTTTTGTGGCGTTGTTCGCGTTATCCGCGGTCTTGCCAGCCCAAACCGCATCCACCGGTTCGATTAGCGGCAAAATTTTCTCCCCGGCGACTGGCGAGTATATCGAACGAGCGCGGGTCAGCATCGACCGAAGCGGGCGGGAGGTCTTCACCGATACCCTCGGGCAATATTTTTTCCCGGAAGTCCCGGCCGGGGAGGTCGTCCTGAAAGCGTTCTACACGGGCATGAAAGTCCAAACGGTCACCATCCGAGTCGCCCCGGGCCTCACGGCACAGCAGGATTTCAACCTGAGCAGCCTGCTGCAAGCTCCCGGCAGTGGCGATACGGTCAAGCTCTCGGAGTTTGTCGTCTCCACAAAAAGGCAGATGGAGGGCGCCGCCATCGCCATCAATGAGCAACGCTTTGCCCCCAATATTAAAAATGTAATTGCCGCAGATGAATTCGGCCCCGTCGCCGACGGCAACATCGGCGAACTGCTGAAATACGTTCCGGGTGTCACCCTGGACTATATCGACGGTGCGCCGATGGGCATCTCGATGAGCGGAGTACCAGCAGATAACGTCCCTGTGATGATGGACGGTTTCAACCTTGCGAGTGCGCAAAATGCCACCAACCGCAAGGTCGAGCTCGTCAACATCTCCACCAGCACGCTCGCGCGTATCGAGGTTTCTTATACGCCCACTCCCGAGTCACCCGGCATGGCCCTAGCCGGATCCGTCAATCTGGTTCCGCGCAGTGCCTTCGAACGTTCGACCCCCGCTTTCAACAGCAGCGTCTATCTACTCGGCCGCTCAACCGAGCTCGACTTCCACGGCACTCCTGGGCCCGGCCTAAAATCCATGCGCAAGATCACCCCGGGATTCGACTTCGCCTACATCGCCCCCATCAATAAAAAACTTGGTTTCACGCTTTCCGGCGGCACTTCGACCCAGTACCAACCGACGTATCGCGTCTCCCGCACCTGGCGAGGGACGGGAACGGCCACCACGGGGGACGCCTTTCCCGATACGACGCCAGACCGGCCCTATATGACGAGCTTTGCGGTCGAAGATAGCCCGTTTATGGCCACCCGCTCGGCAGCGGGCGCCACGGTTGATTATAAATTGAGCCCCAATGACCGCATCTCTCTTTCCGTCCAAAGCACCTATTTCGCCATGGTGTTTAATAAACGCCGAACCACCTACACCATCGACCGCGTGCAACCCGGCGGCTTCAGCCCCACCTTCACTCAAAGCACGGTGGGGGGCGGCACCATCACCATCGATAACAACAGCGATATCGACCGGATCGGGAAATCTTACATGCCCTCGCTCCGCTATTGGCATAATGGTCCGATCTGGAAGGCCGACGTCGGGCTGGCTTACTCGTACTCAGACAATTTCATCACCAACCAAGCACCGAATACCGCCGGATATTTCAGCGTCGCTTCCGCGACGCGCACCGGGGTGACGTTGCGCTTCGATGGGATTTCCGACATCACGCCCGAGAAGTTCACCGTGACGGATGGGCCGACCGGCGCCCCCGTCGACTCCCATAATATCAATAGCTATGTGCTCACGAATACCGCCAATAACTCGAACATGACGACCGATATTCAGCGCAATGCCTACGCCAATTTCGGGCGGGAATTTGCCTGGCGGTTTCCCGTCGCGATCAAAGGCGGCTTGGATTTCCGGCAATCCGTCCGTGATTTCAACCGCTTCGGCGGCGACGTCGCCAATGCTGTTTACACGTTTGTGGGCAAAGACGGTAAAACGAGCAACACGCCGAACAACGCTGGAAGTGACGATGGGGCGGGCGTCGTCCTGGATACCAATCTTTATTCGCTCCGCCCCTCTCACTTTGGATTGGGCACCTTCCAAACTCTCGACGGCGGGAAGGTTCTGGATCTCTGGAAGACCAAGCCCAGCTATTTCGTCACCGATCCGGCGACCACTTACACGCGCGTCACCACTAATTCCAACTACGCCAAAGAGACGATCTCTTCGGCGTATGTGCGGGGTGATCTTTCACTCTTGAACGGCCGCTGGAAGTTCGTCGGTGGTGTCCGCGCGGAACAGACCAACGTCACCGGCGCCGGCTTGCTGACCGATCCCGCGCGCAACTATCAGCGCAACGCGAGCGGCAAAATCCAGCTCGGTAGCGATAACAAGCCAGTCCTCATCACCACCGACGCACTCGCCAAGGCGAAGTTGACCCTGATTCGCCGCGGTGAGCACGTCGATAAGGAATACCTCCGCCTTTTCCCCAGTCTCAATTCGACTTTCAACCTGCGTGAAAATCTGATTTTGCGCGGGGCCTATTACACCTCTGTCGGGCGGCCCAATTTCGCCCAATACTCTGGCGGCCTGATCCTGCCCGACCCAACCGCGACGCCACCGAATGATACGCTCATTCGCGTCAATAACGCGGGTATCAAGGCATGGAAAGCGAAGACCTTTAAGGTCATGCTCGAGTACTATTTTGAACCCATCGGCCTCTTCTCCGTCGGTGCCTTTCGCCGCGACACCGAAAACTTCTTCGGCAGCGCGACGTTCCAGGTCGATCAGGCCTTCCTCGCCTACTACGATCTCAACCCTGCTGAGTTTGGACAGCACCAAGTCCTGACCAACTACAATATCCCCGGTACGGTGCGGATGGACGGAATCGACTTTAACTACAAGCAGGCACTCACCTTCCTGCCCCACTGGGCCCGGGGTTTCCAAGTTTTTGCCAACGGTAGCGCCCAACACAAAACCGGCGACGTCACCCGCAGTTTCAACGGAGTCACCCGCATGGCTAACTGGGGCGTCACTTACAACCGCGATCGCGTCAGCCTCAGAATGAACTGGAACTTTCGTCCGCACGAGCAGGGCGCGCCCGTCATTGGGCGTAGTATCGGCACGGAAACCTACATCTGGACCAAGGAGCGACTGTACACCGACATTAACGGAGAATACCGCCTGACCCGCGGGCTCGCCGTATTCTTCAGCGCCCGCAATCTTTTTGATACGCCCGAAGGTTCCGAACGCATCGGGCCCGGCACACCTCAAAACGCAAGACTGATTCAGTACGTGGACTACGGCGCCTTGTGGACGCTGGGGGTCCGAGGTTCGTTCTAAAATTTCCGCCGAGTGGCGCGGGGGTGGGACGAGCCACCTTCCCTCAAGGCAGGCTGAAAAACCGGCGAGGGAGGCTGGGCTTCCCGCCGAGTGGTCGCACGGTTTCACTGACTGCCAGGTGAAACCCGCCACAATCCGCGCCGCCGCGCCGCTCCCGGCTTTAGCTCTAGGCCGGCCCCGCCGCACCTGCCAAAGCTAATCCCAACGCCCGTCGGTGTCAGGAATTTTTCCGAACCGCGAGCAGTTGCGAAGAATTCGTTCACTCGCGGGCGCGCGCGCCGTAGACTGGGAAATCGACATCGGAAGCGTTTGAGCGATGGGAGGAACCCCGCCGTGCCCCGGCCGACCTAACGCCACCTTGCGAGCAGCTTGTGCCCTCCGCTGATCAGGTCGCCTGATCCGCGCTCGCCTGCACAATTCATTTACGCTTGTTTGACGCCCTCATGACTTGGTCACGCTTCCAAACTCACTCGTATCACTACGCCAACCTCGGCCTCTCGCTCGATTTGTCGCGGATACCTTTCCCCGACGATTTCCTCGCTTCCAAGGAAGCCGCGATGCAACAGGCCTTCAGCGCGATGGCCGCCCTGGAAGGAGGTGCGATCGCGAACCCTGACGAGCAGCGTATGGTCGGGCACTACTGGCTCCGCGCCCCTCACCTCGCGCCCACCCCGGAGCTCACCCAAGAGATCACGGCTAATCTCGCCGCAATCCAAGAGTTCTCCGCGCGCGTTCACGCCGGCACCATTACCGGCCCCAAGGGCAAATTCAAAAACCTGCTCGTTATCGGCATCGGCGGCTCTGCCCTCGGGCCGCAGTTTCTAGCCCACGCCCTTGGTCAACCCCGCAAAGATCGCCTAAAAGTTGCGTTCTTTGACAACACCGATCCAGACGGCATCGACTACGTCCTCGCAACGCTGCGGGGCCAACTCGCCAGGACCCTCGTCCTCGTTATCTCAAAATCCGGCGGCACCGCCGAAACTCGCAACGGCATGCTCGAGGCCATCGCCGCGTTTAAGGCCGCCCAGCTCGATCACCGCCACCACTTTGTCGCGGTGACTGGGATTGGCTCCAAACTCGACGCCACCGCCACCGCGGAGGGCTGGCTGGCCCGTTTTCCGATGTGGGACTGGGTCGGCGGGCGCACCAGCGTACTCGGCGCGGTCGGCCTGCTCCCCGCCGCCCTTCAAGGCATCGATATTCAAGCGATGCTCGCTGGGGCCGCCGCGATGGATGCGGCTACCCGGCGCCCGATCACAGCAGAAAATCCCGCGGCGCTCCTCGCCCTCATGTGGCACTTCGCCACCGACGGCCGCGGCACCAAAGACATGGTCATCCTTCCGTACAAAGACCGGCTCCTCCTCTTTTCACGCTATCTCCAGCAACTCGTCATGGAGTCCGTCGGCAAAGAATTCGACCTCGACGGCCATCGTGTGAATCAGGGCATCGCCGTTTATGGCAACAAGGGTTCAACCGATCAGCACGCTTACGTCCAGCAGCTCCGCGAAGGCGTCAATAATTTTTTTGTCACGTTCATCGAGGTCCTGAAAGACCGCGCGGCCAAACGCTCGCTCGAGGTCGATCCGGGTATCACCGCCGGAGATTATCTCCAAGGTTTTCTGCTCGGCACTCGCGACGCGTTGACCGAAAAAGACCGGCACTCGCTGACCCTGACACTAACCGAGCTCTCACCGCGCACGCTCGGCTTGCTGATCGCCCTCTACGAGCGCGTGACGGGGTTTTACGCTTCGCTCATCAACGTAAACGCGTACCACCAGCCCGGCGTTGAAGCCGGGAAAAAAGCCGCCGGCGCCGTCATCGCCCTTAAATTGAAAATTGTGGCGGCGCTCCGAGCCGCGCCGGGCAGCGCCTTTACGGCTGAACAACTCGCCCGACACCTTGAAGAACCCACGCAGGCGGAACGGGTGTTCAAGATTCTCGAACACCTCGCGGCCAATGCCGGCAGCGGCGTCCGGAGACGGGCCAAGTCGCCCGTCTTCCTCTCGACCTACCGTTTGGTTTAAGCTAAACAACGTTGACCCTGCGGTAGTCGCAGGGTGAACACCGTCCTCCTGAGCCCCACCCATGTCGCGCCTGCCATTGATTCTTTGTGCGATCGCGCTGCTCAGCTCGCTATTTTCCATCGGGCTTTTTTTTCGAATCGGCAACTCCAAGCAGATTCTCGCGCAAAGGCTCACCGATGCCGAGACTCGCGCGAGTAAACTCGATGGCGCCCTCGCTCACGCCCACGAGGAAAACGGCGCGCTCCAAGCCAAGGCGAGTGGACTCGGCGAAACGCTTGCCAGCACCCGGGGAACGTTGGCAGCCGCCCAAGGGCGCGCCACGCAATTAAATCAGGAGTTAGCCGGAACCCAACGCGACCTGAGCGATACGCGGCGGGTCCTTGCTTTGTACGAAGATACCGTGCGCGCACTCGGTGAAGAGGTCGGGGCGCTCCAGCAAGACCTCGCCTCGATCCAGAGTTCGCACGCTCCACCGGAAACCATTCTCGCGTACAAGCAAACCATCGGCGAACTGGAGCGGCAACTGGCCACCGCGCGCAATGGCGCCGCGGTCACTGGCACCGCGGGGGCCTCTACGGCCGTCTTCACGAGTCGGGCCGGTCGCGCCACCGTCCTGAATGTCGGCCCACAAAACGCTTTCGTCGTTCTAAACTTTGGTTCGGCGCGCGGGGCCGCGCTCGGTCAGAAACTAACCATTGCACAGGGCACCGCCGTCATTGCCACCGTCCTCATCAGCGATGTTCGCGCCAATTTCTCCATCGCGCAGGTCTTGCCAGACACGTTGCGAGGGGTCTTGCAGAAAGGCGATTCAGCACTCTTAATCCGCTGAATCATGACCGCCCTGAAAAAATCCACCATTGCGTTTCTCGTCCTGACCTTTGCCGCCTTGGCCGGAGGTTGCAGCACCAACTCCCCAAAGCAGACCTCGATTCCGTGGAGTCGTCCCGCCGGTTGGGAAGGCCAAATCCCGGGCATGGGTCAACCCACCGGCCGCTAACTTTTGCCTTTCGCACATTCTCCAGCCTCTCATCCGGCCGCGGTGTCGCGCCGGATTTTTTGTGGAATCACCCCGACCCTTCGCCCCCTCGCTCCCCGCTGGCGGCGACGGAGTCCGCGCTGCCATGCCTGAAAACAACTCTCTCACGCCGTTGCCCGGTCACCTCTACGTCATCGCGACTCCGATCGGCAACCTCGCCGACATTACGGAGCGGGCCCGCGCCCTGCTTAGCGCCGTTGATTTGATCGCCTGCGAGGATACCCGTACCACGGGCGCGATGCTCACCCGTTTCGGCATCCGCCGCGACTTGGTGCCCTATCACGAGCACAATGAACTCGCCGCTGCCGAAAATCTCGCGGATCTGATCGCCTCCGGAAAATCCATCGCTGTGGTCAGCGACGCAGGCACTCCCGCGCTGAGCGATCCCGGCTTTCGCGTCGTGCGCGCCTGCCGGCGCCGTGGCTTGCCCGTCGTACCCGTCCCTGGCGCCAGTGCCCTCACCGCCGTCCTCAGCGCGAGCGGACTGCCCACCAACGGATTTCTTTACGTCGGTTTTCTCCCACCGAAAAGCGCCGCGCGCGTCGCTTTCTTCGAAAAGTACCGCGAGTTCGACTACACCCTTGCGCTCTACGAAAGCTGCCACCGGATCGAGAAGGCCGTCGACGAAATCGTGACCACGCTCGGCGCCACTCGCTTAATCTGCGTCGCGAAAGAGGTTACCAAACTCCACGAAACGTTCTTCGTCGGCCCGGCTGGCGAGGTCCGCGATCGCCTCGCGCGCGCGAGCGTCAAGGGTGAATTTGTCCTGCTCATCGCCCCCGTGGATTTCGTACTTTAACCGCCCGCCTCGATCGCCCCGCGCCCCCGAGGCCGCAACTCACGCTCGGATAGCCCGCCTTGATCGCGGAGTTTCCCGGCCTCACGGCGGCCGCGCCCAACGCCGATGGTCACGAAACTCGGCTTCACTTCTCACCGCTACGCGTGTTCCCTTCGCCCATGTCCTCTTCGCCCGTGGCGGTGCTCGATATTGGCTCCAACTCCATTAAAATCCTCGTCGCCCTACCGGGGATCGGTGGCGGGATTTATGCACTCTTCACGCGCACCATCGACGCGCGCATCAGTGCGGGGATCAGTCGCGCGGCACCGCACCTTTCGGCCGAAGGCATGGCGCGGGGACTCGCCGCCATTCAGGCCCTGCTGGAGGACGCGGCTGCCCATCACGCCATCACCGTTGCGCTGGTCGCCACCAGTGCCGTCCGCGACGCTCAGAACGGTCAGGAATTCCAAGCGCGCGTCCTCGCCGCGACTGGGCATCGGCTCCGTATTCTCACCGGAGAAGAGGAGGCAAATCTCATCGGACGAGGCCTCACCTCCGATCCGGCAGCGCAGGATCTGCATGATTTTTATGCCTTCGATCTCGGGGGCGGCAGCCTCGAGTGCCTGGCGTTTCGCGATCGCCAGATCGAGCAGGCCGTCAGTCTTCCGCTCGGCTGCGTCCGCTTGACCGAGAAATTTTCAAGCGATCCGGCGGGCCCCCTCAGCGATCACGAGTGCCAGCAAGTCGCCGCGCATACTCGCACGGTCTTGGCCGATTCCAGTTTCCGTTTCTCATTACCGCCGTCGGCCATCGCCATTGGTACCGGCGGGGCGGTGACCACGGCGCGAGGCATCATCGCGGCCCTCCTTGGGCAAAAATTGATCGACGCGCCGCCGCTGGTCCGCCTCTCCGACTTGCACGAACTGCTCGCGCGACTGGCCCCGCTGCCCTTGGCGGCGCGTCAACAAATCCCCGGCTTACCGGCGGCTCGAGCGGACGTTTTTCCAGTGGCCCTCGTCACTCTCGCAACCCTGGCGTCCGCGGGGGAAATTTCCGGCTTTCGAAATTCGTTTTATAACCTCCGCTACGGACTCGCCGCGGAGGCGCTCGCGGGGCCTTCACGGTCAGGCTCACTTGGCCGAGCCGCCCCCTGAATTAAGTCCGCAGCCCGCGATCGGCCACTTTGTCTTCGTCGCGCCGATTGAGGCGAACGGCCGCTTTCACCAGCGGTTTCGCCGCCTTCTTGAGCGTCTTGATCATCTGCAGAAAATCCAGAGGTAACGGCGCGCGGAGATCAAGTTCCTTGCCCGTAATCGGATGAGTGAGGACCAGATGCTCGGCGTGGAGCATGACGCGGGCGGGTTGCTCCGCCAAACGCAGATCCGGTTTCCATCCGTATAAGGGATCACCCAAAATCGGATGCCCGAGGGATTTTAGATGAACGCGAATCTGGTGGGTGCGCCCGGTAAAAATCTGGCAGCGCACCAAAGCGGCAATATCGCCATAAACTTCGGCGCGTTCCCACGAGGTCCGCGCGGGGCGCCCGCCCTCGCCGATCGTCATCCGGTGGCGGTGGGTGGGATGGCGGGCGATGGCGCTGTTGATGGTACCACTGAGCAACGGCGGGACCTCGGCCACGAGCGCAACGTAGAATTTTTTGAGGCTGCGGGTCGCGAATTGGTCAGCCAGGGCGCGATGCGCCTTATCAGTTTTAGCCACGACGATCACGCCCGTCGTTTCTTTATCGAGTCGATGCACAATCCCCGGTCGCTCCACGCCGCCGATCCCGCTCAACGTCTCGGCGCAATGCCCCAAGAGCGCATGCACCAGGGTGTCCTCCCCCGTGGCCGCGCCTGGATGTACCACCATGCCGGAAGCCTTGTTGATCGCCAGCATATGCTTATCCTCGAAGAGGACATCCAGCGGGATGTCGACGCCCTTGATATCCATCGGCACGACATCAGGAAAGGTGAACGCCAAGACATCTTCACCGACGACTGATTGATCCCGTTTGATCGCCACGCCCCGCAAGAGGACATGACCCGCGTCAAACGCCCGTTGCAGAGCGGTACGGCTGTGCTCTGGGAAAGCGAGGGCGAGGGCTTTGTCCGCGCGCAGGGCCCGGATGCCCGACGGCACGATGTAATTTTGAAGCATTCGATTATTTTACGTTAAGCGGGCGGCGCGGAGACTCGCTGGATTTCCGCCAACATACCAGCGCGCACTGAGGGAGCCACGTCGGCCACATGCCAACCCTGCTGGGCGACATCGGCGAGTTCCTCCGCCGTGAAGGCCAGCTCGACGGCCAAACGCGTGTACTCTTCGATGATTGAATTGGCAAAACAGAGCGGGTCATCCGTGCTCACCGTACAACGCACGCCGGCTTGACGCAATTGGCGTAAGGGATGCTCTCCCAGCGAGCGCACCACTTGCAGCCCGACATTACTGATTGGGCAAACGTCAAAAGTCACGTTGCGCTCCACCGCTAAGCGGACCACCGCCGCGTCTTCGACTGCGCGCACGCCGTGCTGAATCCGTTGCACCCCCAGCACCTCGATCGCTTCGCGGACCCGCGCCGGCCCGTCGAATTCCCCGGCGTGGCATTTGAGGATTTTGCCCGCGTCGCGTAATTTCGTCCAAACCTTTTGAGTATCCGGATGCGTTGGCATCCGTTCATCGCCGTGCAAATCCACCCCCGCCAAACCCTCCCAGGTATGCAGCTGATCAATGGTCGCGCGCACCGGACCCTCGAAATCGCTGCGTAACATCCCTGTAAAGATCCGCACCTCCAGGCCGCTGGGCACGGCCGCACGGATGGCCGCGATGATTTCCGGTCCGGGCAAACGAATGAACGCAGTGACGGGAAGATGAAAACTTGTCTCCACATACCGGACATTTTGCGCGAGATGCTGGGAGAAAATCACTTTCGCCGCCTGATAATAACGATCGGCCTCGGTGAACCAAGGGAGCGCATGATCGAGGAGAATGCGCTCGAACTCGGGGAAGCTTGCGTACCGATAATCACGGCGCCGAAAAGGGGGATCCTCGGGCCACCGCCCCGGATCCCACGCGGTCAACAGCTCGTAGGGGAGCGCGCCTTCAATATGCAGGTGCGTCTCCGTCTTCGGTAGATTTGCAATCAAATCACGCAGCGACTTCGAAGGCGGCGGCATCATGGCGCGTCACGAAGGGTCGAGGAAACCCCGCCCTCAAGCCGCGCCCTGAGATTTGAGCAAATACTCGGGGTTCAATTTGTGGAGCGCCTTCGGCACGAAAAGGCCGTCCTTCCGGATCAGCTTACCGTCGAACCAGATTTCGCCGCCGCCATACTCGGGACGTTGAATGCACACCATATCCCAATGAACTTGGGATTTGTTACCGTTGCCCACGCCTGCATAAGCCTGCCCCGGAGTAAAATGGAAAGACCCCGCAATCTTCTCATCGAAGAGAATATCACGCATCGGTTCAAGGATGTGCGGGTTGAACCCCAGCGCGAATTCCCCGATGTAACGGGCGCCCGCATCGCTATCCAAAATCTCGTTGAGTCGCTTCGAGTTACTCGAGGTCGCTTCGACAATCTTGCCCTGCTTGAAGCTAAGCTTGATGTTATCGAAGGAAGTCCCGAGATAAATGGTCGGGGCGTTGTACTGCAGCGTGCCCTCCACACTTTCTTTAACGGGGCACGAGAATACTTCGCCATCGGGAATGTTGCGGAGACCGCCACAAGGTTGCGCCCCAATCCCCTTGATCGAGAAACTCAAATCGGTGCCGGGGCCCTTGATCTGCACGCGGTCGGTTTTAATCATCAGGTCCGCGAGCGCCTTCATGCCCGGTGCCATGCGCGCATAGTCCAACGTGCAGACCTTGAAATAAAAGTCTTCAAACGCCTCCGTGCTCATCCCCGCCTGCTGCGCCATCGACGCGCTCGGCCAGCGCAGCACGACCCACTTCGTCTTGCCCACGCGATAATCCAACACCGGCTTCATTAGCCGCGAGAGCAGTTGCACCTTCCCCGAAGGAACATCAGACGATTCGAAAATGTTCGAGGATCCCCTCAGCGCAATGTACGCATCCATCTTCTGCATACGCGCCAACTCGATCTCGGCATGCGGCGTGTACTGCGCTTCTTCCGCCCCAAACGCGAGTTCGCGAGAGATGCGGGCTTGATTGATCTGCACGTAGGGATAAGCCCCGCGGGCCCGAGTCGCCCGAATAAGCGCGATGACCATCGCGTCCGGAATATCGAACGCATCGATCAAGACGCGTTCACCCTTTTTCAACGCGGTCGAAAAGCCCGTGAGGCCCTCGGCCAACTGAATTAAGCGAGGATCAATAATCATAGAAGGGCGCAACTAACGCCGCGGACCGGCGGCGCCGCAAGGGCAAAGGCGCCCGCCCGAAAGGTGCCTTACCATCCCCCCCGCAGTTCCTTTACGGTTGATGGCCAAACCGATCAGGCAGGCGCACCCCGCCCGGCACCAATCCTTTCACACGATCCGGGAAGGCGCCGAATCAGCTAACGCCGCTAGCGTCGGGCGGCCTGCATGAAAACCTACCACTCAAAAAAAGCCCTCCGGCGAGGCGATCGGGCGCGTGACCGCCGTGGCGGCCGCGCACGGTTTTGCACCTTTGATCCGGAGCGCTTTTCAAAGCTCCTTGATGCGGAGGTTGCGCCAACGGATTTCCTCACCCGGCGGTTTTTTCGTACCATCGCCAATCTGGTGAACTTGTAACGCAATGAGGCCGCGCAGAGTCATGCTGTCCTTGAGGTCGGCCGCTTTGACGCCGTTGATCCAAGTTTGGATATGGTCGCCCCGGCACTCGATGCGGGCAAGATTCCAATCAGCCCCCTTGAAGGCTTTCTGCGCGGCCGGGTTACCCTTGAGATCAAACAGCCAGCCGCGACGCGCTTCATCGTAGACGCCCCCAGTGTAGGCGCGCGGCGAAGGATCGATCTCATATTGGTAGCCGAAAACGCGGTCGGCCGGGAACTTTTTTTTCTTCGTTCCGTTGATCACCGTCTCGGTTTCCTTCGTGTAGTACTCGCTGCGAAATTGCACGCCAGAGTTCATATCGGGCGCGACCTTGAACTCAAACTCGAGGACGAAATCGCCGTAGGTCTTCTTGGTGCAGAGGAAACTGTTTTCCGTGTTGATCACGGTCTTGCCGACAATCGCCCCACCCTCGACGCGATAGAGCGCCTTCCCGCTATGCTGCTCCCAGCCATCGAGATTTTTACCGTTGAAGAGATCGGTCCAGCCATCGGCCGCACGAACGGAGGCCGGCAATAAAAATGCGCCCATGAGCGCGAGCCGAGGGAGGAGGCGGCAGGCGCCGCATTGGGATAATTTCATAGGTATAAATAGAGAAGCTGAATGATAAAATCTGAAAGTGAAATCCGAAAAGTAATTGAAAGTTTGCTGCGCTTTTTTGGGGCAATCGCGCCCAGGTCTTGGCGGACCCAGCTCGTTGGCACCGGCTCATCTTGGACCTCGGCCGTGTTGGTATTCCCCATCAATGTATTCCCCATCAAGGCAAGCCCCGCGTCTTAAGAACCATGCCCGCGCCACCGGCTACCCAGGCCGAGCAGCTTCCTGCGGCCCACCCCTCACCCGCCTGGCCGCGACCCGGCGGCATCCCCGCGAGCGCCGCTCGCTAGACCCCGGGCCGGCGGCGTGGCGCTCGCGGGCATTTTTGAAGGAACCCGCTAGCCGCCGCGCTTTCGCTCCGGGTCCGGGGCCGGACAAAAACGGCGTGCGGCCCAGTCAGAGCCACAAGGGCGCCGACTTGCCCGGCCCTTCTACCGTGGCGCACATTTAGAGTGCAATTCTCCGGCTGGAGCAGGACGCTGGGCGCAATGGCCGGAAGGCCGGGAAGACGACACCCCCGCCAACCGCGCGACCGTTGACCGGAAATTTCTCGCCTCCCCTTTTTTCGCATGCACCTCCTCATCCGCCCCCTCGGCTCGCGGCCTCGTCCAACCCGTTTGATTTCGATTCTCGCAGGCCTCATTTTGACGACGCCCCTAATCGCCGGCGAGGCGCCGCGCCGCGCCAACGTTGTGTTGATTGTCGCCGACGACCTCCGGCCAGATGCCTTGGGGTTTTCTGGAAATGCCCAGATCAAAACAACCCACCTCGACCGCCTCGCCCAACGGGGCGCAGTCTTCTCCCGCGCCACGTGCGGGTACCCCATTTGCAACGTCAGCCGATCGGAGATGTTCGCCGGCCGCATTCTGCTCGGCTCAGAGGTAAACCGGAACAATCAAGGGGGGCTGAAATTTGATCCCCAGTGGATACTTTGGCCTGAGCATATGAAACGCAGCGGCTGGCACACCGTTTACTCCGGAAAATGGCACGTAACGGGCTCCCCGTGGCTCAACGGCTTCGTCGAGACGGCCGGTCTCTACAGTGGTGGGGGCGGCCCGCCTGGGGTAAAGGCGACGATCCCGAAGACCCCGACGGGCCGAGCCGTCACGGGCTACAACGGCTGGACGTTTAAGACCGACAAGAATGAGCCACTGCCAGATCTGGGCGTCGGATTGACTCCGCAGACTGACGGGATTGTGGCGGATCGGGCGATCGACGCGATCCGCCGCGCCGGGGACAAGCCCCTTTTCATGCAGATCAACTTCATCGCCCCGCACGATCCGCTGCATTGGCCGGCCGGGCAGGAGAACGCCGTCGATTACCGTACGCTTACTCTGCCTGCTAATTTCCGAGAGGCGCCCGCCTTTGATACCGGCAACGTCGCTGGTCGCGACGAGCGTATTGTGCCCGCCCCGCGCACCGCCGAAGAGGTCAAAAAGGAACGAGCCATTTATTTTACCCTCGTCGAAAATGTCGACCGGCAGATCGGGAAGATCGTGCAAGCACTTGAGGAGACAGGGCAACTGGCGCACACGATCATCATCGTGACCAGCGACCACGGCCTTGCGCTGGGCAGTCACGGGTTGATGGGGAAACAGAATCAGTATGATCACACCATCAACGTCCCCCTGTTGATGGCCGGACCGGGCATTCCCACGGGCCAGCGGTTCGCCGCGCAGTGTTATCTGCGGGATCTCTACCCCACCATCTGCGAGTTGACGGGGCTGATGGTGCCACCTTCTGTGGAGGGACTGAGTCTGGTGCCGGTGTTGCGCGGAAAAAAAACCGAAGTACGCGACGCGATCTTCGGCTACTTCACCGAGACCCAGCGCATGATCCGAATGACGGATGGCTGGAAACTTATCTGGTATCCAAAAATTGAAAAGCTGCAGCTGTTTGATCTCGCCAACGATCCGAGCGAGCAACGCGACCTGGCGGCCGCCCCGGGTCAGGCGGAACGGATCGAGCGAATGAAGGGCCGGCTTGGGCAGTGGCAGCGCGAGCACAACGATCCGGCTCCGCCGCCCCGCCTCGCGATGCGGGCGCCTTGACGGCGGCCCCAGATCCCTGAAAAACGACGAGGCCTTGCAGAAGGCCGCAGCCTGTACTCGGCACTGCACCGTCGATTGAACACTCGCTTTTTCTCGGCCGACCTCGCTGGAGCCACCCATCGGGCGAAGGTGGTCCCGAAAACTCCGCCCCCCAAAGGCACGCGCCCAGTACCGCGCTGAAATTTTTTCCACACAGGAAGCTAAGGCCCAAAAGTAATTTTTGCGTCAACCACCGAACCCTCGTCCGGTCGCGCCGGAAACTCTTACAAATCCGGTTTGCGCAAAGCAGTCGTCGCGGAAATTGGCCGCGCGGGTTTGCGAGGTATTTTCTCGTCACGCATCGCGGCTTCGTAGACCACAGCTGCCATGATCACCGCCGCCTGCTGCATATCCTCGGCGATCACCCGATCGAATACATCCATGCTACCGTGGTGCGTGCGCGACCGGTATTCAATTTCGTCTTGGATAAATTGAAAACCAGGCAGGCCGATCTGATCGAACGGCAAGTGGTCGGTGCCGCTGGTATTTGCTAATGAGACCGTCTCCGCTCCGAGATCGTTAAAGGGCTTGAGCCACCGCCGGAAGATGGGCCGGGCGGCCTCATTATTCTGCAAATAAATGCCGCGAATTTTACCTCCGCCATTATCGAGATTGAAGTAGGCGGAAAAATTTTCGTACGCCGGCAGCGGCTCAATCTCGTCGGTCGCCGCCGCGGAGTTGGAGGCAAATGGATCCGAACCAGCACGGGGCCCGCTCCCCGCCGGGGCAGTATTTTTCAGCGAACCGAAATGCGCCGAGACGTACGCCCGCGAACCCAGCAAGCCCTGCTCCTCACCCGTCCAGAGGGCTACGCGGATGGTGCGCCGCGGTTTTAGGTCCAAGGCGCGGATAATCCGCACCACCTCCATCGCGACCGCCGAACCGGCCCCGTTGTCAGTCGCACCCGTGCCGCTCTGCCACGAGTCCAAGTGAGCCCCGACCATGACCAGTTCCTCCGCAAGATCAGAACCGGGGATTTCCGCAACAACGTTGGCCGCCATCAGATTCTCCGTATGATAAGTCGTCTGCAAATCAACGACGGCGCGCAGCTTTTCACCTGCCGTGGTCAGGCGCACCAGCCGATTGTAGTGTTCAACGGCAACGGTGATTTGCGGAATGATTGGCGGCGCGTCGGTTTTCCAGACCGACACACTCCGCAAAGGTGGAGCGGGCGCGCCAGCTTTGGACTTTTTCTTGGCCGAACTCGATTTTTCACCCGCCGCGGCGGTCTCGCGGGCGGCCGCGGGGACCGCCCTGGCGGTCGTCGCCGCGCGCGGCGGATAGACGATGGCTGCGGCCGTGAAGAGCGTGCCGGCGTCACCGATCCGGCTCGGTTGCAAAATCACCGCGACGCCTTCCTCTGAAAAAAATTGGTAACGACGCGGCAGCAACGCGAGGGCGGCGCGCTGCGCGGGTGAAGCCAGCGCCGAAATCGCGGGCGGGCGGACCGCGCCGCTGACTCCGTCGGAGTTGGCCAACGCCAGAAGGTTCGCCTCGGTCCGCCGCACCGCCAACGGCTCGAAATTTAGCCGGACCTCTTGCATCGGACCATCGAGGATGATCTTGCCCCTGAGCTGGCCGCGATAACGTTCGAAGTCCTCGGGTTTTTTGATATCGACGTGCACGACCTCGGCCTCGAGGGGGCGGCGGCCCACGCTTGGCGACCACGCTTTCGGATAAGCGATCAGGGGGATCGCTTGGGGCGCGATAATCTGGGCGGAGAAGCGCCGCAACGACCAACCGCGCCCGAAAGGCCCCCACGGTTCAAGTGCGGCGTTCTGCAATCCCCACGTTGTGAAACGATCCCGCGCCCACTCGCTCGCTCGGCGTAACTGCGGTGATCCTGTGAGCCGCGGCCCAACAATGTCAGTGAGATGGCTGAGCGTGGCCATGACCTGAGACCGGTTGAGTCCCTCGTCGCGGATTCGCGCGATGGGATCAGTCGAAGGCACCACCGCCGGCGCGGCCACGGAAGGGGTCGCCGGCGCATCTCCATTCGGTGGCGACTGCGCGTAGGTCGAAAGACCCGAGACTAAGCACAGCAAAGCGATCGTTTGACGGAGCCGAGCGGAAAGCACGCCTGACCCTCGCGATCGGCGGAAGTCTCCGCAATGGGAAAAGGCGGAACCTCGACCGCTCCCACGGTTTTCCTTCCGCAAAGGCTCCCGCCACGAATGAGACGACCCATAAAAGCACGGAAACAAGATCCGCCTACCGTCGGAAAAGGCTGGGCCGCCCGCCCGAGTAAGCCCAACCCGTGGTGGGCTCACGCCAGCCCGCTTCACGGCCCTCGGCGTCCTGAAAGCGCCTCTTCCAGAAAACATAACGCCGGCGGATTACCCGGGGCCGCCGCGCCCGCCGCCGGCGGATTCAACCCGGCTCGGGCCGCCGCCAGTCACCGCCTTCCCGTTGGCGAAACTGCCGCGGAGTCAAACCGGTGTGCTGTTTGAAATCCTTGCTAAAAAAATAGCGGTCCGCGTAGCCTACCTGTTCCGCGATTTCCTTGATCGCCGCCGTGGTCTCCACCAACCGACGCTTGGCTTGGCTGATGCGTTCGCGGCGCAACCAATCGATCGGGCTCGTGCCGAAGGTCGCCTTAAAGACCCGCGCAAAATGGGTCGTGCTCATTCCCGCCAACTTCGCCAACCCCGCGACCGTGTGCCGCTCAAAATAAAATAACCGAATCCGCTCAACCGGCCGGGCCAGCACGCGCGGGACGACGACCGGCGGCCCGGGCGTCCGCTGCCGGGCACAAAATGCCAACGCGATCAACCGCGCAACTAAGGCGTGGACCAAAGCAGGCGCATTGGGCCCTTCCCCCGCCATCTGCTTGAAGATCTGCCGATAGAGCACCCCGGCGGATCGACGGTCGAATCCTCCAAAAACGGGGGTCGTGGCCACTGCGAGGATCTGGCATATTTGCTCAAGCCGCGGACCCTCCACGCGGATCCATAATACCTCCCAAGGATCATCCTTAACGGCCGCATGCTCGTGGGGCCGATGACAGTTTATCCAGACAAAATCGCCTGATTTTACCGGATGGGTGCGCCCATCAATGCGGACCCAGCCACGACCTCCACAACAGAGAATAAGTTCGTGTCCGGGGAAATGCGTCCGCTGGATGTGGTGATCGGGACCACCGAGCAGATGCCCCGCCCGCGGCACCGTGTAAAAAATATCCTGATGGGCCGGACTCGGCGTCGCAAAAAGCGAGACAGGAAACCGAGTGGGAGGGTATCTGCGCGACATGGATGAATCCTACACTTTCTTTGGTCGAAGCCACCATTTTTATTTTCGATTTATCGGGTAATCTTGAACATTATGAAATGGTCCCGCCCGCTCCTTGTGGTCGTCGGCGCTCTGCTTCCGCCATCCGCGAAGGCGGTCGAGCCGGTGAACTTCAGCCGCGAAATCCTACCGATTCTTTCGGACAATTGCTTCGCGTGCCACGGACGGGACGAAAGCCACCGGCAAGCCGAACTCCGGCTTGATACCCGGGAAGGCGCGACCGCGGCGAACGTGCAGGCCGTCGTGCCAGGCCAACCGGAGGCGAGCGAGCTCATGCACCGCATCCTCGCGACGGATCCCGATGAAGTCATGCCGCCCCCGAAATCGCACAAGCCGCCACTGACCGCCGAACAGGCGGCGCTCTTTCGTCGCTGGATTGCCGAAGGCGCGCCCTGGGGCAAGCACTGGGCCTTTGAAAAACCGACGCGGGCGGCCCAGACCACCGGCCGCAACGCGATCGACGAGTTCGTCGCCCATCGCCTCCGCGCGGCCGGGATGACCCCGGCGTCACCGGCCGCGAAATCGACGCTCCTCCGCCGGGTCTCTTTTGACCTGACAGGACTCCCCCCCACGGCGGCCGAGACCGCCGCGTTCCTCGTAGACACGTCCCCTCAAGCCTACGAAAAAGAGGTCCAACGCTTATTGGCTTCTCCCCATTTTGGCGAACGCATGGCGATGATCTGGCTGGATGCCGCGCGCTATGCGGATACCGACGGGTTTCAAGGCGACGCGGACCGCACGAACTGGCCTTGGCGCGATTGGGTCGTGAGCGCCTTCAACGCGAATCAACGCTTTGACGCGTTTACGATCGAGCAGTTCGCCGGCGATCTTCTGCCCAAAGCCTCGCCCGAGCAGATTCTCGCGACCTGTTTTCATCGCAATCACATGACCAACGGCGAGGGCGGCCGCGATCCCGATGAGTCGCGGGTCGATTACGTGATCGACCGTATCAACACGGTCGGGACGACCTGGCTCGGCCTCACCTTGGGCTGCACCCAATGCCATTCGCATAAATTTGATCCCATCTCGCACGCCGACTACTACAGTCTCGCCGCCTTCTTCAACAGTATCGACGAAGACGGCAAAGCCGGTACCGCGGCGAAACCCTACCTCGCTTACAAATCTCCGCTCACCGCGCGGGCCCTCGCTGATGCCAAGCAAGTGGTCGCGGATCGCCAACCCGCGGAGACCCGCGCAAAGACCGCCGCCGAAGCGCCGTTTGATCAATGGCTCAGCGCGCAAACCGAAGCGGTCCGCGGCGGTTTTTCCGCGTGGAACCGCCTCCAGCCGACCGCGCTCGAATCGACCGAAGGCACCCGCCTCCACGCGACGACCGAGGGGATCGTGCAAGCGAGCGGTCCCAACCTTAATCAGGACGACTACCGTTTCATCACCACCGTGCCCCTCGCCCGGCTCACGGGCTTGAAACTCGAGATCCTGCCCGATGCCACGCACACGGAAGGAAAGTTTTCTCACGGTAAATCGGGTGAATTTATTCTGACCGACATCAAAGTCCAAGTGCGGCGGCGGGGTAGCTCCCAGATCAGGGATCTGGTGGTGAACTCGGCCGTGGCCGATTTTTCTCCTCCGCAAAAAGAAGCGCGCAGCTACGGGGATATCAAGGGTGTCCTCGACGACGACCCGCGCAACGGCTGGACGACGCGAGGTGCGCCGAGCATCATTCCGCACACCGCAATTTTTGCGTTAGCGGAACCGCTCACGCTCGAGCCCGATGAAGAACTCGTCTTTGAACTCCGGCAACGTTCGACCGATGGCGACGCCAATATCGGGCGTTTCCGTCTTTCGGCCAGCGCCCAGCCGGGGGAAGCTGTCCGCACCCTCAAGCCGGCGCCGCTGGAGGATCTCGCCGGAGCCTTGGCAAACGGGGAGATCACGATCGCGCCGGAACTGCGCACCCGGCTCTTCACGCAATTTCTCGAGGACCACGCGCCTTACCGCGCTCCGCGCAACGCCCTCGATCGCGCCGAACGGCAACTCGCCGAAATCAAAAAAGCCACAGGAAAACTGAACGTGATGGTCCTCGCCGAAAGGCCGGAGGCCCGTGAGTCGCACGTGCTCGAACGCGGGGTGTGGGACAAACTCGGCGAGCGCGTTTACCCCGGTGTGCCCCACGCCATCGCCGCGTGGCCGGAGGGTGCCGAGAAGACTCGACTCGGTCTCGCTCGCTGGATCGTCTCCCGAGAAAATCCCCTCACGGCCCGCGTCTTCGCGAATCACCTTTGGCAGATGCTTTTTGGCGCCGGTCTCGTCCGTACGCCCGAGGATTTCGGCCTGCAAGGGGAACGACCGACCCATCCCGAGTTACTCGATTGGCTCGCCGTAGAGTTTATGGAGAGCGGCTGGGATGTGAAACATCTGCTCACGCTCATGACCACGAGCGCCACCTATCGGCAGGACTCCGCAAGTGACGCCCACCAACTGGCCCGGGATCCCGAAAATCGACTGCTCGGGCGCGGCCCGCGTTTTCGCCTTCCGAGTTGGATGCTGCGCGACGCCGCGCTCCATGCCGCCGGCTTGCTCAACCCCGCGCTGGGCGGCCCACCGGTAAAGCCCTACCAGCCGGAGGGCGTGTGGGAAGAAATGTTCATGGGTCGCTTCCGCTACGAGCCCAGCGAAGGGCCCGCGCAATATCGGCGGACCCTCTACGCTTTTTGGCGCCGAGGGATCGCCCCCACGTTTCTCTTCGATACCGCCCAGCGTCGCACGTGCGAGGTAGGCGTCAGCCGGACCAACACCCCGCTGCAGGCCCTCACCCTTCTCAACGACCAAACTTACCTCGAGGCGTCGCGCGCCTTGGCCACCACTGCTCTCCAAACCGCCGGCCCTACCGCCAACCGCCTCCGCCTGCTCACGCAGCACGTCCTGTCACGCCCCGCCCATGAGCGCGAGCTCACCGTGCTCTCCCGCGAACTCAACCGCGCCCTCACCCACTATCGCGCGCAGCCCAACGATGCCACCGCCTTCCTCCGCATCGGCCAGACGCCACCGAGCGCCGACGTGCCTCTCGCCGATCTCGCGGCTTACACGCTCGCGGCCAGTCTCATTCTGAACCTCGATGAGGCCATCAACCATGAGTAACTCCTGCTCCCACCCCGGTCGTCGCTCCTTTCTTAAAAAGACCACCCTCGCGCTGATCGGAGCCGCCGCGGGTGCGCCCTTCATTCGCGCTCAAAGCAAGACGGCACCGGCCCTCCATGGCGCTCTGCTCGGGCACGGCACCTTCCGCTATCGCGCCGACTTGCGTTGGAGCCAGGCCGACCCCGCGCGCTTTCCGGTCAAAGACTGCCACGAAATGGTGCAAGCCCGCGACGGGCGCCTCTTTCTGCTCACGAACCATAAACAAAATAACATCCTGATCTACGACCCCAAGGGGACCTTGCTCGATACCTGGACACTGGGATTCAATGGCGCGCACGGGCTCTCGCAGCATCAGGAACCCGACGGGCGGGAGTTCCTCTACGTGACGGACACGAGCACCGGTCGGGTCGTCAAGACCACCCTGGCGGGTGCGATCACCTTGGAGTTGCCCCACGCGGCCAAATGCGGCGCGTACACAGAAAAGGAAAGCTACAGCCCCACGGAAACGGCGGTCGGCCCCAACGGGGATATCTACGTGGCCGATGGCTACGGCTCTCAGTTTATTTTGCGTTTTGATCGGACCGGAAAGTTTCTCGGAAAATTTGGAGGTAAGAGTACGCAGCCCAGTAATCCGAGCAAGTTCATGCAGGCGCATGGCATCGCGCTGGACACGCGGGGCGCCCAGCCGCTGCTCGTATGCACCGAGCGGATACGAAATGAATTCAACTGGTTCACGCTCGACGGCGTGCACGTCCGCGGCGTGTACCTGCCCGGCGCTTACGTGAGCCGGCCCGTCATCGCCGGCCGCGAGCTTTATTCAGGCGTCTGTTTTGGCGCCAAGCCCGACGACTACCGCATGTGGCAGCAGCGCGGGTTCATCACGATCCTCGATGAAAACGATCGAGTGATCTCAAATCCCGGTGGCCACGCTCCCACCTACCAAGAGGGCCGCCTCCAAGTCATGTTGCAGGCCCAACCGGTCTTCAGCAATTGCCACGATGTGTGCGTGGACCAACGCGGCGATCTCTACGTCTGCCAATGGAACAGCGGGAACGTTTATCCCTACAAGTTACACCGCGAGGCCTGATCTCCGCCCGCCCCGCCCACGCCCCCATTTCCCATGAGTTCTCTTCAGCTGACTCGCCGCTATTTTCTCGGACAATGCACGGGAGTCTCCATCGGCGCGATGGCCCTCTCCTCTTTACTCGGACGCGCCCGCGCGGCTGGGCCCACGACCAGCGACGCGAACGGGCTGCCCGGCCTTCCGCACTTCGCGCCCAAGGCGAAGCGCGTGATCTTTCTCACGCAATCAGGTGGCCCCTCGCAAATTGAGTTGTTCGACGAAAAACCTGGTTTGATGAAATGGGCGGGCGTCGAATTACCTGACTCCGTGCGGCAAGGCCAGCGCCTCACGACGATGACTTCAAAGCAGAAGCAACTCATTAAACCCGCGGCGACTAAGTTTGCGCGCCACGGGCAAAGCGGTGCGACCATCAGCGAGTGGCTGCCGCATCTCTCCAGCATCGCGGACGATGTGTGCTTTATCAAGTCGATGCACACGGACGAGATTAACCACGCTCCGGCGATGACGAAATTCCTCACGGGCCACCAGATCGCCGGACGTCCGAGCCTCGGCTCCTGGGTCAGCTATGGTCTGGGTAGCACCAACCGCAATTTACCGGATTACCTTGTGCTCATTTCAAAAATGCAGCGTCCGAGTGACCAACCCCTCTACGATCACTATTGGGGGAGCGGTTTTTTACCGTCGCGGTTTCAAGGCGTAAAACTCCGCAATGCCCGCGACCCGGTACTGTATTTGCGCGACCCTGACGGACTGCCGCGGGAAATCCGCCGAGGCATGCTCGACGGTCTCGGGGAGATCAATCAGATGCGACTCGACGAGACCGGGGACCCGGAAATCGCGACCCGGATCCGCCAATACGAAATGGCCTACCGCATGCAGGCCAGTGTGCCGGACCTGAACGATCTCCGCGACGAATCGGCCGAGACGTTTAATCTGTACGGCCCCGACTCACGCCGACCCGGCAGTTACGCGGCCAATTGCATCCTCGCCCGCCGCCTCGTCGAAAGAGGCGTGCGTTTCATCCAACTCTTCCATCCCGATTGGGATCACCACAGCCGCCTCACTTCATGGTGCACGGCCCGTTGCCGCGACACCGATCAACCCAGCGCGGCCCTCGTCACCGACCTCAAACGGCGCGGGCTGCTCGACGATACGCTCGTCGTCTGGGGCGGTGAATTTGGCCGCGGGGTCGCAGGGCAAGGCCAGTGGGATAGTCCTGAAGCCGGCCGTGATCATCATCCCCGTTGTTTCACGATGTGGCTCGCGGGCGGCGGCGTGAAACCCGGCCTCACTTACGGGGCCACGGACGACTTCAGCTACAACGTGGCCACGCAACCCGTCCACGTGCGCGATCTGCACGCGACGATCATGCACCTCCTCGGGATCGACCACGAACGGCTGACCCATCGCTTCCAAGGTCTCGACTTCCGTCTTACCGGAGTGGAAAAGGCGAACATCGTCCGCGGTATCCTGGCGTAGCCTCTTTCAAAATTCCCAAGTGAGCCCCGCACTTGGCAGCAGCGGCAATTGCTCGCGAACTTTCTTCTCGTCGGTGACCTGCGTACCCACGACAGTCACCCTGTGCTCGTAACCGAGTGCGTTCGTGCGATCGTACGCGTTGAAGACATCAAGATAGGCGCGAAGTTCGCCCCGCGGCAGCTTGAAACGCCGCGTCACCCTGAAATCGAGTCGATGATAGGCCGGGAGGCGGAGTCCATAAGCCGGCCCGTTGGCAGAAACGAGCAGTCGCCGTCCATTCGCGAGCGGCGCGAGGGTGAACACCACATCCGTCGCCGGCCACCCCGAGTGAAAATGCCACGCGGAGCTCACTTGCCAGCGCGGGTTAAACACGTAGGTCGCGTCGGCATAAAACGCGTGCCGCTGATCGCGCGCCCGCGGAATCCAACGCCCCCCCAACCGCTCTTCCGCTTGCGAAAGTACATAGCTCAGGTGCCACGGGAACGTCACGGCTCCCCGGCTCGACATGAGCATCTCCAGCCCACGCGCCCGCCCGGCCTGCGGGGTGAGCATGGCTCGATCCGGCTGCGCTTCCGGGAAGAGATCGTATCCATTATCCAAATTCTCCCACCGCGGGCGCAATCGCGTGCTCAGTCGCTCATACGCTTCGATCCGCAAGGCCACCCCTGTCGACACCGGATATTCCACACCCAACACCCGATGCTCAGCGCGTTCCGGATCCCGAAAGCTGCGCTCCCCATCCGCTATGTTCAACTCGTGCAGACCCTGCGCTTGTGAGTACTGCCCCCACGCCGCCCGCAACGTGGCCCGACCCAGGCTCAGCGCGGCGTGCACCCGCGGGTCTCCCCGACGGGCCCCGGTTGGCGTCGTCCGCTCAAACCGCACCCCGGGCTCCAGCACCAATGAAGGCAGCAAACGAAACTTAGCAGAGGCATACGCATGGAGCGCGTCTCCACTCGGAGCCAGGGCCGCATTCACGCGGTCTGTCACCACCGCCTGAGTGCCCGCGATCACCGCCGTCCGTTGATGCGTTAGCGCGTAATCGTAGCTACTCTCGCCGCGCTGCGCCCCCATGCCTCCACGAAAGACCAAGAGGTCGCTCCACTCCCATTGCCAATCTTGCCGCGCCGACCCCTGCTCCAGCTGCCGCCCATCCCGTAACGTGAAAGGGAAACCATCCAACCGCCCCGTGCCCTGGCGATTCCACGTCAGCCGCGTCCACGCCACCACGGCTTCACCTTTTAAATGCTCACCCACTCGACCTTGCCACCGCCCCCAAACGTAATCGCTGTCATAGCCGCTGACGAGCGAGGGCGAATTTACCCGATCATACCGAAACGTATCACCCGCGTGCAGCGCGTGCAGCGAAACCGTTTGGGACGCAGTCACCGCATACTCGACCTTCGCCGTCACGTCGTAATAGCGCGACGTAATCTGATCATCCCGGTCGGCCAACTTGAGCGCCACATCCGGGTACCCACGCCGCGCCGATGCCAGCCACCGCCCCCGATTGCCCGCAAACACTCCCTGCGAGACCGCTCCGAGCCCAGTCAGGCTGAGACTTACCGCCGAAATCGGCGCCGACGCGGACTTGGTCTCCATCGTCAACACCCCACCTAGGCGATCGCCGTACTCAGCCGTAAATCCACCCGTCGACAAATCGAGCCGGCGAATCGTCGCCGGATCAACAATCGAAAGGGCCCCGTCGACATCCTTCAAATGAAACGGCTCGATTAAATCCACGCCATCAAGTCGCACCAAGAGCTCGGAGGGCGGGGCGCCGCGAACCCAAAACTGCGCGGAGACATCATCAGCGGCGAGACCAGGCAGCCGCGCGATCGAGCGAAAAAGATCATCACCGACTTGCGGAAGCACTTCCAACTGCGCAGCCGTCAAAGACGCCGCCGCCGTCATCGGCATATCGGCCACGCCAAAGCGACTCGGACTCACCACCACTTCCGCCAACTTGAGCGGTCCGGCCAACACCCCCTGGCCGCGGACGGAGCCGCCGAAGACAAGCCCAAGAGCGCAACCCCATAAAAAAAATCGGATCATTTAAATATAATTGCGCTTTGGATACAAAAAATTACGCCGGCGGCACCGCCCAGCCGGGCCGGTACGCCCGCGTGAGCAGGGCGTTCGCCTCTGGACTGTTCTTGAACCGGAGCGCCGCGGCGTCCCACTCGAGCACCGCAATCTCCGGAGGATCCACCATCAGGCGACCCGTTGGTTTGATCGGCCGGAGCGGCAGCCGGGTAGCGACATTCCCCAACTGCGCCGCCTCGCTCAACCAGCCCGCATAATCGAAACCGTCACTCGTCTTCGTGCCATTGATAATCGCGTCCAGCCAGCGATGATAATGATTCAGGCCCTTGATATCCTTCGGGTAAGTGAAGCCTGTAAAGTTTTCGATCGGATACAGTCGCGGCCCACCCACGTGAGGAAGCACCATGTTGCCTTTTTCACCGATGAACAACGAACCGCTCCGAGGTAAATCCATATTGGCCGGCATCCGCGCCAGCGCCCGATCCGGTCGTAAGCCGCCATCCGTCCACGTTACTTTAATGGTCGGCCCCGCCGTTAGCTCATTGCCGGGAAAAACATACTTAACGCTTTCCGAGGTCGGCCAAATGTGGCGGTTGATTCCGGTATTATCCGCCCCGACGGTCAGAGGCGCGCGGATACCCAAGGCGGTGAAGACCGGGTCGAGGATGTGGCAGCCAAAATCGCCAATCGCACCACCGCCGAAATCCTGCCAGTCGCGCCATGCAAACGGGTGATAGACCACCGGCGCGTAAGGCCGCATGGGGGCGCCGCCAATCCATAAATCCCAGTCCAGCCCGACCGGGACCGGCCCCGGCGCCGGGGGCTCCAGCAGTCGCGTCCGCTCGTTACCCGTCACCGCCACCCAGGAATAGACTTCCTTAACTTTGCCGATCGCGCCTTCACGGATCAGGCGCGTGCCAAGACGATACTCGACCGCGGAGTGGATATGATTTCCCATCTGCGTGACCACGCCTTGCTTCTCCGACCAGAGACGCATCTGCCGCGATTCCCACACCGTCTGCGCCAGTGGCTTCTGACAGTAAATATGTTTCCCGCGCTTCATCGCTTCGATCGCAACCGAGGCATGCATATGATCAGGAATCGCCACCATGACCGCGTCCACCTTATCGCCGAGCTTATCCAGCATCACGCGGAAATCCTGAAAATGGGGGATGCCGGCCACTAACGCATCTGCCCGCTCGAAGCGGTTTTTATCGACATCGCAAAATCCCACGAACGTCGCTTGCGCGTGCGACGATACATTGTGCAGGTCGCTGTAACCTTGACCGTTCACGCCCACGACCGCGACATTCACTCGGCTGTTGGGCCGCGCCGCGCGGAGGACGGCGGGAAAATGAATAAGTGCACCCGCCAACGCGGTTTGCTTGATGAAGGTACGACGGGACGACCGAGGGGCACTCGCAGGCTTTGAGGGGAACATGGGGCTAACCGTTGCCGGCGCAGCGGCGACGTCAAGCCGTGCGCCTGACTAAACAAAAAATGACTCCGTGGTGGCTGGCGAGCGGCGAGCGCGGACGGCTCGCGGAGTCAGCTTGCGGGTCGGTTAAGCACCGCTGCCCGGCGGTGCGCGCGTGGGTGCGCGATGATTAAGGGTCACGGCTGAGCCAGCCAAGGCCCGCCCAAAATGCCGCGACCTCGCGCGATCACTTGCCCGCCCGGCTGAACACGGGCGCACCAACCGGCGGCGACCGCCTCACCCCGAAGCTGCCGACAGATTTGGCCGGGGTGCCGCGAGAACCAGCACGTGGACAGATCGGCACGGAACGGCGATGGCGGCTCCGGGAAATTCTCGGCGTCAAGGCACGTTGGGGTGAGGCCGCGCCCCCAACCCGCCCAAAATCGCGTTCTCCTCGAATCAGACGAGCGACTTGCCGCCGTTAAACTCCGACCCGCCGGTCCGCGCCGACGAACCAAGATCGCGCCTCCCGCGTCGCGATGATCGAGAGGGGCGGACAACCGCCCCTAAGCCGCGGGCACTTCCCAACCGGGGCGATATGATTTCGTCAGCAGCGCCTGAGCCTCCGGGTGATTCGTGATGCGACAATTGGCCGCGTCCCATTGGAGCGCCGGCGATTCTTTTACCACATTGGAGCCTCGCTTCGGCAAAGGGGGACGAGCCACGCGGGTCGCCACATTGCCAAGTTGCACGGCCTCGCTGAGAGGTCCGGCATAATCAAAGCCATCCGTGGTGCGCCCGCCCGCGAGAATCGCATCGATCCAACTATGCCAGTGATTGAGCCCCTTGATATCTTTGGGATAAGTGAAGCCGGCGAAATTTTCTTGAGGGTAAAGGCGTGGACCGCCGACATGCGGCAGGACCATGTTGCCTTTTTCGCCCACAAAAAGTGAGCCGCTCTTGGGCAGGTCTAGCTCCGGCGGTAACTTCGCAAATTTACGATCGGGGCGCAGGCCGCCGTCCGTCCACGTGAGCGCAAGCGTCTTGCCCACCGTGAGCTCATTGCCCGGAAAAATATAGCGCACGGTCTCAAAGGTGGGCCAAATATGCCGGTTGATGCCGCTATTATCCGCCGTCACGGAAAGCGGCGCCCGCAAACCCAACGCCGTAAATACCGGGTCAAAAATATGCGCTCCGAAATCACCGAGGGCGCCACCGCCAAAATCCTGCCAATCGCGCCACGCGAAAGGATGATACGCCGGCGAAAAGGGGCGCAACGCGGCGCCGCCAATCCAGAGATCCCAATTAACCCCTTTAGGCACCGGCGACGGCGCCGGCGGCTCCAGCAACCGCGTCCGCTCATTACCCGCGAAAGGTAGCCACGCATGCACCTCCTTCACTTTTCCGATAACCCCTTCCCTGATCAGTCGCGTGGCCAACCGGTACTCCACGGCTGAATGGATTTGGTTCCCCATCTGCGTGACGACATTTTTCTTTTTCGCCCAAAGTTGCATTTGACGACACTCCCAGACGGTGTGCGCGAGCGGTTTCTGGCAGTAAACGTGTTTACCGCGCTTCATCGCCTCAATTGACGCGAGCGCGTGCATGTGATCGGGCGTCGCCACCACTACGGCGTCCACGGTGTCGCCTAATTTTTCCAGCATGACCCGAAAATCTGCGAAGTGAGGCACCCCGGGGTGATCCGCATCCGCCTTGGCAAAATGCGCCTCGTCGATGTCGCAAAAACCCGTGTACTGCACGCTGGGGTGAGAGGCGAGGCTATGCATATCCGCATAACCGCGACCACTCATGCCCACCACCGCCAGTTGCAGACGACTATTCGGCCGCGCCGCCCGCAGCACCGCGGGGAAACCGATCGCGGCACTGGCCAGCACGGCCTGTTGGAGGAAAGTACGCCGAGTCGCCGGAGCAGCAGAAGGGATCATCGAGAGAAATGGGCTGAGGGGTTGCAACGCCGAGCGAATTCTTGCCCTCGACCCCGGCAGGTCAAGCCTCGGCTCGGCTGGCGGCTCGATTTGCGCGTGCCCGGGGTGCGCGCTCCGGCGCGCGCGGGCGCGGCGTGCCCGGGCG
>CAMDOF010000077.1 GCA_945903465.1 Opitutus sp. GAS368 | reverse complement strand
ACACTCCTGTCGCCGATGGTGGGCCTGGAAAGCTGTTTCTTCCCGTCGGGGCCAAAACTTGTTTTGGTGGGGAGGCTCCCAGGCAGCAGGGGCGACAAGAGTGTCGCCCATCCGACGGACCGGCGACACTCCTGTCGCCGATGGTGGCCACGAAGGCGTGCTTCGCTCCCCCACCACCCACCATCCCAAGAAACTCCCCTTGTTAATCGCTTGGGCGCAACGTTGACCCGGTTTCTTTCTGTCACGGCCAGAATCCGATTCCGGGGCGGGGGCTGATAGGAAACTGGATTTTCAGGGGATCGGATCAGGGAGGGGTTTAGTGCCATCGGCAGAAGCGGCGGCACAAAATCGGAGACGCGATTCCCCATGGCCACGCGCGCGATCACACCTGCGAACTTTCCGAAGTCCTCCGCCGATCTGCGGGCGGCGGTGAAGGTGACATTGTTTTCGGGCCAGCGCGCCGCCGACCACGCCAAGGTACGCACGTATCACGCAACCGGCCGGCTCATTCGCCACCACGTCCTGGCGAACCAGGATCGGGCGGATTACGGCGTCAAAACCATTCGCCGCCTCGCCGCCGATTGGCAGCTCGCGCGCAGCGGGTGGCCGCGCGGCGACCCATTCTACCGCGCATTCCCAATTTGGGCCACGTGGCCCAAATTGACCTGAGCGTACTTTCGCACGTTGAGCCCCATGGCCGAAACCAAGCTGCGCCGCGCGCTCGCGACCGCGGCAAATCACCACGAGTGGGCCGTGGGGCGACTTGAGCACCGGGTTCGCACACTCGCCCCGCTCAGAAGCGACCGAGGTCGTCGCGATGGCGCCTCTGTGGTTATCATATAACGTAGTAACCCTAAGCGATGGATGGCGGTGGGGCGGCTGGATCTGGGCGGGGGAGGCAGGGGAAGGGAAGAGGTGGTACGCCGAGGGTTTTCTTTTGCGATGATGGCCCGATCAAGAGAACGTGGCGGCATGTTGCCTGATCCCATGACGTCATTGCCGGAATCTTCCGGGCCGGTGTTGTTGTTTGATGGTGCTTGCGGGCTGTGCCAGCGGATGGTGCGGGTTTTGATCTGGCTGGATCGAAAAGGCCGGTTGCGTTTTGCTCCCTTGCAAGGGCAAGCGGCGCAGGTGTATCTGCGCGAGCGGGGATTGCCGACGGAAGATTTTGAGACGTTGATTTACGTGCCGGACTGGGGGCGGCGGGCGGTGGTGGGGCATTTGGTGCGGACGGCAGGGGCGCTGGCGGCGCTGCGGGTGACGGGAGGAGCGGGTGCGCGTGGGTTGGCGGCGGTGGTGGCGCTCTGCCCGGGGGTAGTGCGCGATGGGGTCTATCGATGGGTGGGGCGCAGGCGCCTGCGGATTTTTGGGCGTGGGCAGGCGGGCGGGCTGGACCGACCTGAGTGGGCGGGGTATTTTTTACCCTGACGCGGGTTGGGAAGAACTGGCGGTGGGGATTGGGTGGGGTGGTTATGTGAGAAGGAGCGGTGTTTGCCGTTGACGATAGGAGGGTGGCCAAATGCAGTTTCGCTCTTGTGATATCGCTCATGCCGATTGCTGCAGCCCTCGTTGTGGAACCGCTCACTGCCGTGCAGTGGGCCTTGGCGATTTTCAACATCGTCTGGATCGACATTATACTGGCAGGTGACAACGCGGTGGTGATCGCGCTGGCGGTGCGGGGTTTGCCGGCCCGGCAGCGCCGCCTCGGGATTATTTTCGGAGCCGGTGCGGCGGTGGTTCTACGGGGAGTGTTAACGATCGCGACGACGCATCTTTTGTCCGTGCCGTTTCTCAAGCTAATTGGCGGGATGATGATTCTGTGGATCGCGTTCAAGCTCCTGAAGCAAAGCGAAGTGGAGGAGTCATCCGACAAAGCCGGTGCGCAAGGGATAGGGCAGGCGGTGTGGATGATCATTGTGGCGGACATCACGATGTCGCTCGACAACGTCTTGGCAGTGGGAGGAGCGGCGGGTGGGCATAACTCGCTGATTCTTTTTGGGCTGGCGCTGAGTATTCCGCTGGTGGTTTTTGGAAGTGAGTTGATCTCGCGGCTGATGGTGCGTTACCCGGTGATTGTATTTTTGGGTGCGGCGATTCTGGGTAAAGTGGCTGGGGAGATGATGCTGACGGACCCGATAGTGGCGGCGAGGGGGACGGTGTGGTGGCAGGGGGTGACGGGTTCGGCGGATAGCCTGCAGGCCTACACGTGGCTTCGTTATAACGTGGAGGGGGCGTTGGTGCTGTTAATTTTTATTATCGGATGGAAGCGGCGGCGGAAATAATTTTATGAAAAGGATTCTCGGCGGGGTGGTCTTGATGGGGATGGGGCGGGTGGCGTCAGGGGCGGAGGCAAGGATCGGGCCGAGGGCGGGCGATGAAGTCAGCGATTGGCTGGAACGTTTTGTGAATTGGCTGCACGGAATCTTTCCGGTTTTTGATTTGATGCTCTTTCATTGGTTGGTGTGTGGGATTCTTTTTTTTGCGGCGATCATGCTGCGCCGTGCCATCACGAATTTCCTTTTTCATTATCTGAGGAAATTGGCGGCGCAGACGGAGACGACGTTGGACGATAAGCTCTTTCCGGCGTTGGAGCGGCCGACGGCAACGTTGGTCATGGTCGGGGGCATTTACGCGGCGTTGACCGTTTTGTCGCTCACACCTGAGGTGGATCGGTGGGTCGTATCTGGCGCGAAGCTAGCGACGCTGAGCGTGCTACTGTGGGGAATGATCCGAGCAGGTGGGGCGATTTTGGATCACCTCGGGGAGATTGCCCACGAAAAGGATATGACGGTAGCGACGTTCATGCCTCTGATTAAAAAGACGCTGCTGGTATTCGGGGTGATTTTTGGGGTGTTGGTGATTGCGCAAAGCCAAGGCCTGCCGGTGCAGTCATTCTTGGCAGGCTTGGGCATCGGTGGATTGGCCTTTGCTTTCGCGGCGCAGGAAACCCTCGCGAATTTTTTTGGTTCGCTGGTGGTCGTGATGGATCAACCGTTTAAAGTTGGGGACGTTGTCCGGATTGGGGCCAACGAAGGGAAGGTGGAGGACATTGGCTTACGTTCGACGAAGATTCGCACGGCGGCGCGCACGGTGATTGTGATTCCGAACAAGTCGGTGGCCGGGGAGTCGATCACGAATTTTACGAGGATGCCGCAACGGCGAGTGGATCAGACCCTAGGGTTGACCTATGATACGACGGCGGAGCAGTTGGCGGGGGTCTTGGGAGACCTGCGGGCGGTGCTGCGCGATGATGGGGGCGTGCACCCGGAAACGATGCTGGTAAATTTTGCGAACTATGGCGCGTCGTCGTTGGAGATTCAGATCGTCTGGTTTGCGGTGGATCCTGATTGGGTGAAGCACATGGAGGTGCGGGAGCGGATCAATTTGCAGTTCATGCGGGTGGTGGCGGCGCACGGTTTATCCTTTGCGTTTCCGACGCAGACGCTTCACGTGCCCGAGCCGTTGTTACGCACGCTGGTGGTGCGTTCGGGTTAAGGCTAATCGAGTGTCTGGCGGTAGCGTTTCACACCGACGGCCATCGCGATGGCGAGAAAAGTGAGAAGCGGGAGCATTTCTGATGTGATTTCTGCAGGCCCGTTGCCCTTGAGTAAGATCCCTCGGATGATCCGCAAAAAATGCGTGAGTGGCAGGCAAGAGCCGATGGCCTGCGCCCACTCGGGCATGCCCCGAAAAGGAAACATAAAGCCGGAGAGCAGAATTGAGGGCAGAAAGAAAAAGAACGCCATCTGCACAGCTTGCAGCTGGTTTTGGGCGAGGGTTGAAAATGTGATCCCCATCGCGAGATTGGCGGCGATGAAGAGGAAGGAGACGCCGTAAACCAGGAGCAGACTGCCGACCATGGGCACATGAAAAAAGAAATGAGACGCCAGCAGGATCAAGGTGACTTGAATGTAGCCGACGGCGATATAGGGGAGGATTTTACCGATCATCACCTCGAAAGGGCGCACGGGCGTGGCGAGGAGATTTTCCATGGTGCCGCGCTCGCGTTCACGGGTGATGGCGAGCGCGGTGATGATGACCATGGTCATCGTCAGGACGACGCCCATGAGCCCCGGGACGACGTTATACTGAGTGATATTTTCTGGGTTATACAGGGCGTGGATTTGAAAATCGACGGGACCGGCTTGGCCTCGCAAGTGGGCGAGAGGTCCCGTGAGGTCACGATCGAAAACGTTGGTCGCGAGCACGCGCGCCGCGGCGATGGCGGGACCCGTGGCCGCGGGATCGGTGGCATCTGCCTCGACCAGCACAGCTGGCCGCTCTCCCCGGAGTAGGCGGCGAGAAAAGTCCTCTGGAATATTGATGACAAACTGAACCTCGCCACGTTGCAGCAGCTGCGCGGCCTCGGCCTCCGTCTCGGTTTCGCGGACGATGGCGAAGTAGTCGCTTTGGCGCAGCGCGGCGACTAAAGAGCGGGCCCAAGGGCCATGGTCGGCGATGCGTAGCGCGGTGGGAAGATGGCGCGGGTCGGAGTTGATCGCAAACCCGAAGAGGGTGAGCTGCAGCAAGGGAATGCCGATCATCATGCCGAAGGTTACGCGATCGCGGCGCATCTGAATGAATTCCTTGAGGACGATGGCCCACAAGCGATAGAGGGTGAATCGGCGCATAGCGGCGGCGGGGCGCGTCACGTCGGCGGCACGAGCCGAGCGGAGCCGCGCGCGGGGGTGCGGGGTGATGGTGACCTCATGAGAAATTATCCTTGGCGCCATCCATGAGGCTGATAAAAATATCTTCGAGGCTCGCTTTTCCGAGGGTCCATGTATGCGCGGAGGTCTGGACGGCGGCGAGAGAGGCCTCGAGCTGGCGGGCATCGCGGCCACTGACGTGGAGCGTGTTGCCGAAAGCGACGACCTGCTCGACACCGGGCCGGCCACGCAGGACGGCGCTGATGGCCTGCAGCTGAGGGCCGGTCACGATCCAAGTGGTCAGTGGGCTGGCGGCGACGACCTCGGCGACGGTGCCGTGGGTGAGCAGTTTGCCATAGGCCAAATAGGCGAGGCGGTGGCAACGCTCGGCCTCGTCCATATAGTGCGTGGTGATGAGGACGGTGAGGCCCTCGGAGGCGAGCCGATGGATTTCGTCCCAGAACTCGCGGCGGGCTTTGGGGTCAACTCCGGCGGTGGGTTCATCAAGGAGAAGTAATTGGGGTTCGTGGATCAGGCAGGCGGCGAGGGCGAGGCGCTGTTTCCAGCCGCCGGAGAGTTGGCCGGCGAGCTGGTGACTGCGTCGGGCGAGCCCGAGGCGATCGAGGCTGCGTTGCACGGCCGCGGCGCGTGCGGGCACGGCATAAATACGGGCAACAAAATCGAGATTTTCGCGGATGCTGAGGTCCTCGTAGTGGCTGAAGCGCTGGGTCATGTAGCCGACGTGGCGTTTGATCTCGGCTTGTTGGGTGAGGACATCGTAACCAAGACACGTGCCCTGGCCGCTGTCGGGCGTGAGCAATCCGCAAAGCATGCGGATGAATGTGGTTTTACCCGAGCCATTGGGTCCAAGAAATCCGTAAATCTCACCGCGGCGTACTTGCAGATCAACGGCGTTGACCACGGTTTTGGGGCCGAATCGCTTGGTGATACCAGAGACGTCGATAGCGAGGCCAGCCGGGGCGGCCGCTGACGACAGCGTGAGCGGGGCCGTGCCCATTATTTTGACAGGACGACGTCCACGGGTTGCCCGGGGTGCAACGCCTCGGTGGCCGTGGGTTTTATCGTGATGGCGGCCTCGACGAGGAAGACGAGTTTGGCGCGGTTGTCGCGATTGTAGAGGACGGGCGGAGTGTATTCGGGGCGCGGGGAAATGTAATTAATCGTGGCATCAAGGGGTGCTGGGCGGCCGGACAGGGTGACGCGGAGGTGATCGCCCAAGTGGAGGGTGGCGAGTTCACCCTCGGGCACGAAGAAGCGGACTTTGAGATTTTGGGGAGGGAGGAGGACAACGACGGGTGCGCCGGCGGCGACGAATTCCCCCGGCCGAAATAACGTTTCGTAAACACTGGCCGCGACCGCAGCGGTTGGGTTTTTTTGGGTGACGGCCCACGCCATCCGGTCGTTGGCGGCGTGGGCGGCGGCCACCTCGGCGTTGGCGGCGGCGACGGCATCGGCGCGGCCGCCGAGTTGGGCCGTGGAGATTTGAGCGATGATTTCCTCGACGGCGCGGAGGTTGCGCTCGTGGGAAAGCTGCGCGTGATCGAGATCATTGGTGGCGATGACACCCCGCTGGGAGAGGATGATTTGGCGGTCGAGTTCGCGCTGCGCCAGCTCAGCCGAAGCGCGAGCCTGGGCGAGGCGGGCCTCGAGGCCGGCAAGCTCACTCGGGCGATAGCCTTTTTTTAAGTCCTCGACCCGCGCTTGCGCGGCGTGCAGGCGATGGGTGGTTTCCAGGGCAGCGGCACGCTCTTGGCCGCTTTCGAGGGTGAACAGGTTGGCTCCCGCCGAGAGGGTGTCGCCACGGTTCACGGCGAGCTTTTCGAGTCGGCCGCTGAGCGGAGCGGCCACGTAGATGAGTTCAGCCTCCAAGTAGCCTTGCCAGCCGACGGGTGCAGGGCGCTGGCAACCGGCGAGGGCGAGCGCGGCACAAAGAATGTAAACGACCGGAGGCATCGCCGGAAAGTGTCATTTTAGAAGGTCTGCACCAAGGAAGAAAATCGCCTCCGCGGACAAAATTTCCCGAGGTGGTGCGCGTCGCTTCAGGGCGAGCGGGCTTTCCCGCGGAGTCAGAGCGGCCTGGCCGGCGGTCACGCGCCGATCGACGGCCGCTCGGTCGGCCGTGGGGCCATGAGCGTGGCCAGTCGGGTAACATCAACCCTTGCGATCGGTCGCGGTGCCGGCGCCGTGCGGGTCGTTTGGGTCGCGCGGAGTGGGCCGCGCGGCCCTAAACGGTTTCTGGAATGACGTAAGGTGGGCGTTGCGTTTCCCGGAGCAGGAAGCGCGCTCGCTCCAAGGTGGGTTCATGGGGTGCGCCGAGCCGGGCGACGTGGTCGCCAGTAGGGTCGAGGTGCAACCATGGTCCGAGGCGGAAGGGATGGCGGGCGAGGTCGACGGAGTGGACGGCGAGGTGATCTTGTAACTCGCGGTGCAGACCGTTTGCGGCGGGAAATGCAGCCAAGGCCTCCTCAATCCGCGTGGTGGGGGCGGGTTCGCCGACGCGATAAGAAATATTGCCGAAGTGGCAGAGTGAGGCGGAGAGGTGACCGGTCTCGACGGGAGCAGCAAGATCGGCTTGGCGCCGTGAGCGGATGGCGTCGAAAAAATTACGGACGTGAGTACCGCCGCCGTCGCCGGCGAATTTGCGGATGGCTTTGCCCTTGAGATCGTAGGCGGTGCCGCCGATGAGCCCGGAAAAAGATCCGCCTTCGCAATGGGCGACCACGCCGACGCGAAGGCCGCCGTGTTGATCCATGTAATTGACGCCGGGTTTGGCGGGCAAAGCGCGGTGTTCAAAAAGAAGTGGAATGTTGGGATAATCGTAAACGGCGACATGGGCGTTGGGGGTTTCGGCGACATCGTCGATCCCGTAGCGTCCGCCGAAGCTGAGAACCCGGCGCGGCGCGGTATCATGTTTAGCGATACGCAAGGCGATATCGAGGACGTGGACGCCATTGTTGCCGAGTTCGCCGTTGCCGGTTTCCCACTGCCAATGCCAGTCGTAATGCAATTGTTTGCGCTCGATTGGGCGCATCGGCGCCGGGCCGCAAAAGAGATCGTAGTTCAGCCAGTCGGGGTACCAGCCGGGTAATTGGCCGACCGAGGGCCGCAGATTGTAGACGATCGCGCGGATGTGGTTGATTTTCCCGAGCTCGCCGGCGTGGAGAAATTGAATCGCTTCGGCGAGGCCCGTCTCGGACCGGTAATGAGTGCCGACCTGAACGATCCGCTGATACTTCGCGGTGGCCTCGATCATTTTACGGCCCTCCCAGACGGTGCGAGACATCGGTTTTTCGACGTAGACATCTTTGCCTGCCTGGCAGGCCCAAACGGTGAGGAGCGCGTGCCAGTGATTGCTGGTTACGATCATGACTGCATCAATTTCGGCGCGGGCGATCAGCTCACGGGCATCGGTCGTTTGAAATGGTGGCAGCTGCGTGGTTGGGATCGTGGCGGCGACGCGCGCGAGCACGCGTGGGTCGACATCACAAAGGCCGGCGACGCGGACGCCGGGCATTTTGAGTAAATTTTTAAGATGAGCAGTGCCCTTGCCATTGAGTCCGATGAGGCCGAGGCGGATGGCGTCATTAGCCCCGATCGGTGCGGCGAAAGTGGAAGGGCGCCAGCCCCCCACGACCGCTGCACCGGTGGCAATCGCGCAGGATTGAAGAAACTGTCGTCGAGGAAGGGTCTTCATGAAGGTGGGCAGTTGGCCCGAGTGGATTTGAGAAGGGGGAGGAAGCCGCCGGCGCCAGGCCGGGAAGTTGCCGGAGGGGGAAGAGAGCGGGAGTTTTCTCCGCGGATTCGCCCGAGGAATGGCCAGCGTGGCCGGTGGTCGTCGCGGCGGGCGGAGGGCGCGGGTATTTAACGACCGGGGAGTGGCCCCATTTTCTCGAGTGCGGTCGTGATCGGGGCGAAGGTTGGGTCGATTTGGGCCCCAGCTTGGTAGGCGGCGCGGGCGCCGGCGAGATCGGACTTTTTTTCAAGGAGGACGCCGATGCGCCAGTGGGCAGCCGCGTGGCCGGGAGCTTGGGGCAAAGAAGGTGCAGGCAGCTCGAGGCAACGGCGGAGGCAGCTCAGCCCGTGGTCGATAAATTGGCCGGTGATTGCGGCGAGCCGGCCGATTTGAAACAGCGCGGTGAAGTCGTCGGGATTTGTTTTCAAGACCGCCTCGAATTCAGCAAGGGCGAGATCGTATTTTTTTTCTTGCGCATACAACGTCGCAAAAGCGATCCGGCCCCGCGCGGCATCGAGCCGTTTGATGGCGTTGGCCTCGTCGACGGCCTTGTCGTAACCGCCGCCGACGAGGCTGGGGGCTTGGCGGTAGTATTCAAACAGGCTTTGCCGGAAATCGACGTTGCTGGGCTCGAGGACCACGGCCCGCTGGTAGGCGGCGACGCACTTTTTGGCGAGGCCGAGTTGGCTGAAGACGGAAGCTTTTTGCGCGCTCCGACCGAAAGCGTCGCCGAGGCCGTGGTGATAACGCCCGATGGTGGGGGCGACCACGACGGACTTTTCGAAATAAGTGATGGCCTTGGCGGGATCGTTGCGGCGGTTCGCGAGTTGGCCGAGGTGATAGTTGATCTCCGGGTCTTGGGGGTCGGTCGCGTGCAGTTTTTCGAACGCTTGCTGGGCCGCGGCGGGTTGGCGCGAATCGAAAAGGGCACGTGCGTCGGTCAAAGCGGCGGGATCGACCGCGGCCGCGGCGGTTGTCGCCAAGGCGACGGCCAGCCAGAGATACCGCGGGAGCCGGCCCGCAGGTGAATTCGGCCCGGGTCGGGCAAGGGAACGAAGGCGCATGGATTTCTTTTTCCGAATCTGGGTGGGAGCGCAAGTCAACGCGGCGCGGTGGTGGCGCGGACCGGGTGGCGCGGTCGCGGGGCCGTTTTAGCGATTCAAGACCTTGTCTCCAAAATTCAAATACTGCGTCCAGTCGTAGGCGGTGATATCGTGGACGCCGGTGCGGATGTGATAGGCGAGGCCATCGCCGAGGACCGGTTGATTGACGGCGGGTTGGTTTTTTACGCCGAGGCCTTTTTTGCCAAACAGCGCATAAACAGGTTCGGCGTGGTGGGCGGAGAGGAACTCGCCGCGAGGGTCGGCCCAAGGGTCGCCTTCGGCGCTGGCGACGTGGACGGGTCGCGGGGCGATTAAGGCGATCAGTTGATGCTGGTCGACGGGCAGGGAGGCTTCGCGGGCGTTGTAGGTGCGGAAACGGGTGGAGAACCAGAAAGGGAAGGAGGTGTTGATTCGCTCGACGGTTTCGCCAAAAATCCGCTTGCTCAAGGCCGCGCCGCCTGCGCCGGAATCGTTAGAAATGACGAGGGCGAAACGCTCGTCTTGGGCCCCGGCCCAGAGGGCGGCCTTGCCGAGGCGAGAGTGGCCGTGGACGGCGACGCGCCGGGCATCGATCTCGGGGTCAGCGTTTAAAACGTCGAGGGCGCGACTGAGTCCCCAAGCCCAGATACCGATCGCGCCCCACTCGTCGGGACGGCGTTGGTCAACGCTTCCGGTGCCGAAAAGAGTCGCGACGTCGCGGGTGAGCCCCTCGGGGCGATCTTCGCAGAGATCTCCGTAGTAAATGGACGCGGTGGCGTAGCCGCGGGCGACGATGGCCTCGACGTTCCAGCGGGAAGCGTGGACCCCGCGGGTTCCTTCGGTGGCGCGGTTGTTGATGACTTTGAACTCGGCGCTGGTGCGCATCCAGGCGGTCGACAGGGAGATGTGGGGGTCGGCGTTAATGCAGTTATTTCCAAAATAATTTAAGCCAAGAAAGGTGGGCCACGGAGTATGCGCGGCGGGGGCGCCCGGTGGTTGGTAAATAATCAGATGCATCTTAGGACCGTCTTTTTTCTCGGTGAACCATACCGTTAATTCTTTGCGGACGGCCTTTCCCCCGAGGGCGGCCCGGTCGACGGAGGTGATGGCCCAGTGCATTTGGCTGGGGCGGCCGCCGGGAGTGCGGCCATAAATCTCGCGCGAGAAAATTTCCAATAATTCTGGGCGCCGCTGTGTGCGCCAGGTGGCGGCATCGGTTACGGGCGTGCCGCGGATGAGCATGAGTGGGTCGGGGAGTGAGTAAGGGGGGACGGAGGCCTCCTCGTAGTTGAAGCCGGGAGTATTGGCGGCGAAGAGAGCGGGGAGAAGAAAAAGTAAGGAGGCGGCGGCGCGGTAGGAGAGGGGCATAGATGGGAGAAGCTGGTGCGCTGGGTGGTTTTCGCAACCCAACTTTGGAGCCGTGGAGGCGGATATCGTTCCGCGAGTCTTCGAGAGGGCTGGGGGGAAGACCAGCCGAGCGGGCGGGTCGCGGGCGGGTCGCGGGCGGGTCGCGGGTCCGCCGTTGGGCGCGGGTTTGGGCGCCAATCTAGAAAATCCCGATCGACAGATTTTAACGGAGTGATCAATGAATCGGAGATGCAATTTACGGGGGAACGGTTGCTTTGGAGTGGGCGGCGGCAGTGGGCCAAGTGGCGATCGTGGCGGCGCGTGGCCCCGAGGGTTGCGCTTGGTCGATCTGCTTCCACAGACTGATGCGCTGCCGTTTTGTTTTATGGCTCGCCCTCGCTCTGAACGGAGTTGCTCCGGTCGTTTGGGCCGATGTCGTCCTCGCGTCGTTGTTTACGGATCATGCGGTTTTGCAGCGGGAGAAGGTCGTGCCGATTTGGGGGCAGGCGAGTGCGGGGGAAAAAGTGGTGGTGACGTTTGCCGGCCAACGGCGTGAAGCCACCGCGACGGCCGATGGTCGGTGGCTGGTTTCTTTGGAGCCGCTGGTGGCTTCAGCGGTCGGTGCTGACCTCGTGGTCGTGGGAAGAAATCGGTTGGTGGTGGCGGATGTGGTGGTAGGTGAAGTGTGGCTTTGTGCGGGGCAGTCTAACATGGAATTTACGTTGGAGGCCCGCGCTGGCTGGCAGGCTAAAATCCGGGTGGATCGGTCCGTGGAGGAAGTCGCCGCGGCACGGTTTCCACTCATTCGTCATGTGCGGATTGAGCCGACCGTCGGGATGGCGCCGGCGAGCACGGTGAAGACGAGTGGGTGGGAACTGACCTCGCCGGCGACGGTCGGGGGATTTACGGCGGTGGGTTATTTTTTTGCGCGAGATTTGCATCGGCGCTTGGGCGTCCCGGTTGGCTTGATCCACAGCTCGGTGGGCGGAACGCCGGTGGAAGCGTGGCTGAGTGGGGCGGCGCTCGCGAGTGATCCCGCGTTTAAACGAGTGGAGGAGCGCTGGCAAAAAACGATCGCAGATTTTCCAGTGGCGCAGGCGGAGTATGCGGTGAAGTTGGCGGAATGGACCGCCACCGAGGCGCGCGTGAAAAGCGGGGTGAGCGTGGTCGCGCCGCTCGAGTCGGGGAGCGCGGTCCCGGCGGTGGCGCCGAAGGCCAAGGCGAAGGTGGGCGCTGCGGCGAAGGCGGCGAGGAAGGCGTCGGACAAAGCCGCGCCGGGAGCGATTTATACGGAGTGGTTGCGATTGAATCCGCGGCCGCAGTCACCGCGCGGTCTGGGCGACGCGTGGACTCCGACGGGTTTATTTAACGGCATGATAAATCCGCTGATACCGTGGTCGTTGCGGGGAATGGTGTGGTACCAAGGAGAAGAAAATGCGGCGCGAGCTTCGGAGTATCGGGCGTTATTCGAGGCCCTGATTACGGGCTGGCGGGCGCAGTGGGGGCAAAGGGATCTGCCGTTTTATTGGGTGAACCTCGCGAACTATGCGGCGGCCGACGCGACGGGGAGCAGCTGGGCGTTCTTGCGGGAGGCGCAGACCCAGACTCTGGCGTTGGCGAACACGGGTCAAGCGGTGGCGATTGATCTGGGAAATCCGCGTGAGGTTCATCCGACGAATAAGCAAGAAGTGGGGCGACGCTTGGCGTTGTTGGCGAAGAAGCGCATTTACGGAATGACGGGGGATGATACGGGGCCGACGTATGCGGGTTCGAGGGTGGCAGGTGCGACGCTGCGGGTCCGGTTTACGCACGCGGGCAGCGGCCTGGTGGCGCGAGACAAGCCGGTCCAATCTTTGGAGGTGGCGGGTGAAGACCGGATTTTTTACCCGGCCGAGGGTAAAATTGATCGGGACACTTTGGTGGTGGCGTCGCCGGCCGTGCGGGCGCCGGTGGCGGTCCGTTACGCCTGGAAGAACGCGCCGGAGGCTAATCTCGCGAGCGGCACAGGTCTACCGGCGGTGCCGTTTCGATCCGATGCGTGGTGAGCGGAGGGGATTCCCGCTCGGCGCGGATAACGCGGTCCGAGGCGGTGCGGCCGGATGGAGCTTTGGCTGGGAGTATAGCCGCTGGGAGTGGAGCCGCTGGGTTGATCTTTTAAAATCCAGCGTGTGAAACGATTCCGCTTAGGCGGTCTGGTGCCTCGCTTGGCGGGAAGCGATTCCGCTTAGGCGGCTACCGTCGGTTGCGGGAGAACTGCCGCCGCGTTGCTTCAGAATGAAGAGACCTCGTAGATCTCGAGGAGGGCGGTGCCAGAGCTGGGGGCAGTGACTTGAATAGTGTAGGCGCCGGCGGGAAGGTTGGCGAGGACGGCGGCGTCTTTGCTCCCGTTGGCCAAGGCGAAAGCGCCGACGCTGGCGGTGGCGGCGGCAATCTGGGGCACGCTGGAAACCCAGTTGTCATTGTTCCCGAGTTCGAGACCGGTGGCGTCGTAGAGGGCGAGGGCGGGATCGGCGACGGTGGCGGCAGAACTAAACTGAGCGAGGCCGGGCCCGACGCCGCGGAGCAAGAGACGCTGGGAGAGGTCCCCGGCGATGACGAAGCCACTGATCAGCGCGTTGCTACCGGTGCCAACCGCGCCGCGGCTGGAGACGTTAATGAGCCGGGCGCTCGAGCCGTTCCCGGCGTCATAGATCTCGGCGAGGGCGACTCCGCCGATCCCGCGGGGATCGAGCACTTGAAGAGTGTAGTTACCCGGGGCGAGGGTGAGGAGAGCGGCGCTATCGGTGCTGCCGCTGGTGAGGGGGAACGCGCCGGTGGTCGCGGCGGTCTGGGCGAGTTCGGCGTTGCCGCCCCAGTTTTCATTGCTGGCGAGCAAGGTGCCGGCGGCGTTGTAAATGTGGAGACGGGTGGCAGGGAGCGCGTCGGTGACACCGAAACCTTTGAGGGCAGGGCCGACGGCGCGCAGCAAGACGCGTCGCGATTCGGAACCGGCGATGGCGAAGCCGAGAATAAGTGGGTTATCGGCGGTGACGCGGCCGCGGGTGGAAAGGTTGGCCAGGCGGGCGGGCAGAGTGTTGGCGGGTACGCGGAGTGCGCTGGAGACGAATATCTCGACAGAGCCCTCGCCGAGAACAGAGGAACTGGCGGCACGCGGGACGATCCCTGTCATGGCATCAAAGCTTGGGCTAGAACCGACGGCGACGATGATGGCAGAGGCGGGCAAGCCGGCGGGTAACGGGCTCGAGAACGTGAACTCGCGAATCGATTCAAAGAGACCGGAGGAGGTGCCGGCGCTGGCTGGGGCGATGCCGCGGGCCCGGATGTAGAAAAGACCGGTGGACGGCAGGTTCAAGCCGTTGAGTTGCCAGTTGGCGGTGCCGGCGGTGCGGGTGCCCCCGCCGAGGGTGGTCCAGGTGACTTGGTCGCGAGATTGTTCAAAAGAGACGGAGGAGATTTCGCCAATGCTACCGCCGCGATTCCACAGAACCGAGCCGCGATTAGCGGCGACGCCGAGAGTTTGGATGGCGGGGGTGGTGGCCGCGAGTCGGGCGACGCCGACACGGGCGGTGCCGCCGACGCTGGTGAACCCGCCGCCGATCATGAGGCGGCCATCGGGTTGCAAGCAGAGTGCAGTGACGCGGCCGTTAGGGGCTGGGTTAAAGGTTGAGTCGACGGAGCCGTTGGCGTTGAGGCGGGCGAGACGGGTGATGGGTGCGCCGCCGATGGTGGTGAAAGCACCGGCCACGATGATTCGGCCGTCGGCTTGCAAGGTGAAGCCGCTGATGGGGTCGGCGCCGGCGTTGACAGGTGTGAAGGCGGCGTCGTTGGAGCCGTCGGCGTTGAGACGGATGAGCACGTGGCGGGTGCTGGTGCCGGCCATGAGGACAAGGATCCGATTATCGCCCACTTGGGCGGCGATTCCGGCGACGGCGCCGATCGACGTGGGCTGGAAGGTTGTGTCGACGGAACCATCGGTATTGAGGCGGGCGAGGTTGGTACGGGTCTGGCTGCCGATGGAGGTGAAGGATCCGCCGATGAGGATTTTGCCATCGGCCTGAAGGGCGAGGGCGTTGACGGGACCGTTGGCGTTGGGATTGAAGGCGGGGTCGAGGGCGCCGTCGGCGTTGAAGCGGGCGAGACGATTACGAGTAGCGCCGGCGAGGGTGGTAAACGCACCGCCCGCGATGGCGCGGCCGTCGGAGGAGACGAGCAAAGCGTTCACGGCGCCGTCTGGGCGAGGCTGAAAGGACGTGTTGACGGAGCCGTTCTGATTGAGGCTGGCGAGATTGCGGGCGGGAATGCCGCCGATGGTGGCGAAGTTACCGCCGAGATAAAGTGAGCCGTTGAGTTGGAGGTCGGCGAAGTTGCCACCGACGAAGACGGTGCCGTCGGGCCGGCCGGCGACGAAGGCGACGGTGCCGTTGATATCGGGGTTGAAGTTGAGATCGAGGGCGCCATCGGCGGCGAGACGGGCGAGGTGGTTTCGGGCGACGGCGGAGGCGATGCCGTTGGGCTGGAGGGTGGTGAAGAAGCCGCCGACCAAGACGGAGCCATCGGCCTGTAGGGCAAGGCAGGTGACGGATCCGTTGGCGTTAGGATTGAAGGAAAGGTCGACGGCGCCGTCGCTGTTGACGCGGGCGAGATTATTGCGGGTGTGGATGGTGCCGGTGGCATTCGGCTGGAGGGTGGTGAAAGCTCCGCCGACGACGACCTGCCCGTTGGGCAGGAGGGCCAAGGCGTTGACGGCCGCATTGGCGTTGGGATCGAAGTTTTGGTCGAGGGTGCCGTCGGTGTTGAGACGGGCGAGATTGTTGCGGGTGAAAGCGGTGGTGCCGCCGTTGGGCTGGAGGGTGCTGAACGTGCCCCCGGCGATCAGCTTGCCATCGCTCTGAAGGGTGAGGGCATTGATAGTGAAATTGGGGGCGGGGTCATAGGCGGCATCGACGGTGCCGTCGTTGTTGATGCGGGCGAGGTAGTTTCTGGTGACGGCGGTGGGGGTGAAATTAGGCGTGAGGGAGGTAAAAGTTCCGCCGACGACGGCTTGGCCGTTGGTCTGAAGGACGATCGCATTGATTTTAGCGCTGGCGTTGGGGTCGTAAGTGACGTCGACGCGGCCGTCGGCGTCGAGCCGGGCAATGTGGTTGCGAGAGACGCCGTTAACAAAGGTGAAGGAGCCAACGATGAGAATGCGGCCGTCGGGTTGGACGGCGATGCCGGTGACGGTCCCGTTGGGGGCGGGATTGAAGCTGGTGTCGATGGTTCCGGTAGCGCTAAAGCGAACGAGGTTGCCGCCGGTGGTATTGCTGAGGTTGGCGAAGGCGCCACCGAGGAGGAGGCGGCCATCGGCTTGGAGGGCCACGACGGTGATTTCCCCGCTGAGACGGGTGGCTCCAGTGGAAAAGCCGGTGCGGAGGGTACCGTTGGCGTTGAGCCAGGCGAAACCGCCGAGCTGAGAAGGGACCGGGGCCCCGTTGGGGCGGACGATGACGGCGTTGACCGTACCGTCGGTGGTGAGGGTGTTACTGAACTCGGCATCGGCGGTGCCCTCGGATCGGAAACGCGCGATATTGGTGCTTCTGGCGCCGCCGAGATCGGAGAAGTTGCCGACGGCGATGACCTTGCCATCGGCTTGAACGGCGAAAGCGTTGATGAGGGCGCCGGTCGCGCCGCCGGTGCCGGGGTTAAAGGCGGGATCGACGGTGCCGTTGGCGGCGAGGCGGGCGAAGGAACGGCGAGGGATGCGGTCGGAGCCGAGTGGTTGGAGAGAAGTGAAATTGCCGCCGATGAGGACGCGGCCGTCGGCTTGGATGCGGAGGGAATCGACGCGGTTACCGGGTTGTTCGCCGATATCGAGATTATAGGACGCATCGACGGTGCCATCGGTATTGAGGCGGGCGGCGTATTTGCGGAGTGTCCAGTCAGCGGCGCCGTTGGGCTGGAAAGTGGTGAACGTACCGCCGACGAGGAGCTTGCCATCGGCTTGAAGGGCGAGAGCGATGACGCTGTCATTGGCGTTGGGGTTGTAAGTGGAGTCGACCAAACCGTCGGTGTTGAGGCGAGCGATGTTCGCTCGCGTGCTGATGGTGGTGGTGGATTTTACGCCGTCGGCGCTGGTCGTGGTGACGGCTGGTGCTCCGGTGGGGTTGAGGGCGGAAAAGCTGCCGCCGATGATGATTTTGCCATCGGCTTGGACGAGAAGGGCGTTGACGGAGCCATTCAGGTTGGGATCGAACGCGGTATCGAGGGAGCCGTCGGCGTTGAAGCGGACGAGATGGCCACGAGCGGAAATGGCGGTGGTGCTGAAGACGGTGGACACGACGCCATTGGTGGTCGTGGTGGTGGGGGCGCCGCCGGGTTGAACGGTGGTGAAGGCGCCGGCCACGATTATTTTGCCATCGCTCTGGATGGTGATCGCGTTGACGGAAGCGTTGGGCTCGGGGTCGAAGGTGGTGTCGAGGGTCCCGTTGGCGTTAAGGCGGAGAAGATTACCGCGGCTGAACGGGGTGGTGGAGCCGATGGGTTGGACGGTCGTGAATGAGCCGCCGACGAGGATACGCCCGTCAGATTGGAGAACGATGACGCCGACCTGCGCGTTGAGGTTGGGGTTGAATTCTGAGTCGATCGTACCGGACGGATTGAGGCGGGCGATATAGTTGCGGGTCTCGCCGCCGATGCTGGTGAAAGCGCCGCCGACGAGGGCCTTGCCGTCGGTTTGGAGTGCGAGGGTATAAACGCGGCCGCTGAAATCGGGATTATAAGTGGTGTCGACGGAACCGTCGGTGTTGAGGCGGGCGAGATAATTATGGGTAGAACCGCCGACGCTGGTGAAGGTGCCGCCGATGATGACCTTGCCGTCGGTTTGGGTGACGGAGACGAGGGTACGGCCGCCGTTATCGAGTTCGAAGTGAGTATCGATGGACCCATCGGCGTTGAGGCGGGCGAGGTGGTTGCGGACGAGGGCGGAAGACGCGCCGGGTGTGAGGACGCGGGTGAATTTGCCGCCGAGGATCACCTTGCCGTCGGCCTGAAAAGTGAGTGCTGAGACTTCGCCGTTAATGTTAAGAGAGAAGGTGGCATCGAGGGCTCCATCGCTCGTGAAGCGGGCGACATTGTTGCGTTGGGCGGAAGAGCTCCCGCGGCCCCAGACGGCGGAGAACGTACCGCCGACTAAGAGGGCGCCGTCGGGCTGAAGGGCGATGGCGGCGACGTTGCCCTCGGCGCGAGGATGGAATTCGGAGTCGAGAGTGCCGGTGGAATTTAGCCGGGCGAGGTGGGCGCGGAGGGCGGGCGACTCGTCACCGGGGGGTTGCAGAGTGGTGAAGAAACCGCCGAGGACGATCTTGCCATCGCGTTGAACGGCGAGAGTGGTGACGCCATTATTGGCGTTGGGGTTGAATTCGGAATCGGGGGAACCGTTGGGGTTTAGACGCGCGATCCGATTGCGAGTGGTCGGAGTGGTGGCTCCGGTGGGCTGGAGGGAGGTAAAGCCACCGCCGATGACGATCTTGTTATCGACGTGGTTGGCGAGGGCGAGCACGACGCCGTCGGGATTAGGATTGAAGGCGGCGTCGAGGGAGCCATCGGCGTTGAACCGAGCGAGACAGTTGCGGGTGGCAGGCGTGGCGAGGCCGGTCGGCTGAGCCGTGGTGAACGTGCCGCCGGCGACGATTTGGCCGTTGGCCTGGACGAGGAGGGCGTGGACCTGGGGTGCAAGTTGACCGCCGAGGTTGGGGTTGAAGGCGGCATCGACAGAACCGTCGGCGTTGACGCGGGCGATGCGGTTGCGGGTGGTGGCGGTCCCGGTGGCGTTGGGTTGAAGGGTGGAGAAGTCGCCGCCGATCACGACGCGGTTATCGGCTTGCAGGGCGATGGCGCGGACGGGGCCGTTGGCGTTCGGGTTGAAGGAAGTATCAACCGAGCCATCGGCGTTGAGCCGGGCGAGGTTGTGGCGGGTGATTCCGCTGATGGCGGTGAATTGTCCGCCGAGCAGGGTCTTGCCGTCTGGTTGTGTGACGAGGACGTAAACGTTGCCGTCGACGTTAGGCTCGAAGCCATCCATGGCGGAAGGGGTCTGCGCGAAGAGAGCGGTGGTAGTGAATGTGATGGCGATGGCGAGTGCCCGAGAAGAGCGCACGAATAGCCGGGGAAGCGAGGCGAGTAGCATGGAAAATGGGAGCCGAGCGGTCAGGTTTTCAGGGAAAAATGGAAACAAGGAGGGTGAAGTTGGGGCGTCGCAAGTCGCAAGGCAAGCGATGGCTGCTGCTTCGAGTATTTTAAGAGGTGGGCTAAAGGGCAGGTCGAAACGGTCAAAAAGCGGGCATAATGGCCTTTAGGAGTGGATTGTCGGAGGAGCGGTTCCAGAAAATTAAAGGAAAAAGCTGGATGGCGGGCGGAGGCGAGGGCGCGATGCGAGAGGTGGTGCGAGGCGGGTAGTGGGTGCGTTTTCTGTGCGCGTGCGTCAATCTCGCAGATAAGGGGTGCCCGCCTGCCGGGTGCCGTTTTTGCGCCCGGTCAGACGGGCCGTGGCCGGGGCCTTGGGCGTCTTGAAAAGGTGGAGGGGGATTTTCTAAGGGCGGAGGAGAGTGATAGCCGCGGGGCGAGGCGATGGGTCTACGGCGAGGGCGTGGGGTGCTGCTGGCGGTCGCGCGCGTGGTTTTGCGGCGGCCCGGTGGCGGGTTCGATTTAAAGCTGGCGGCAACCCGCTGCGGAGCCACGCCGGGCAAATCTACACGCGCACTTGCGCTGCGCTGTTAAATTACTACGGTCCGCAAGCTATGAAACTTACCCGATATCTCGCACTTATGTCTCTTCTCTCCATTATTGGCGTCACCGCGCGAGCTGAGCCGCTTAAAATCGGCGAGGCCGCGCCCAAGATCACCGCGACCACTGATGCCGGCACGGCACTCGACCTCGCTGATGTCTATAAGAAAAATGACTACACGCTCGTGTGGTTCTATCCGAAAGCGCTCACTGGCGGTTGCACCAAGCAAGGCTGCTCGTTGCGCGATGCGAGTGCCGAACTCAAGAAGAAGGGTGTGGCGGTGATTGGGGTCAGCACCGACACGGTTGAGAAACAAAAAGAGTTTAAGGATAAAAATAATTTCAATTATCCGTTGCTCGCCGACACCGAAAAGAAAGTTCTGAAGGCTTTTGGTCAGAGCGGAGGGATGATGGCGAGCCGGGAAGCCTACTTGATCGATCGCCAAGGCAAGGTGGTTTACCATGACAAGGGCCAGACGGAGAAGCAGGCTGAGATGGTCCTCGCGTTTTTGAACGCGAAGAAGAGCTGAAGAAGCCGTTTTTTTGCAGAAATTGAGCCGCCCGCACGGATGTGCTGGGCGGCCTTTTTTTTGGGGTCGCTCCGGCCGGTTGGTTCTAAAAAAGAATTGGCTGATCTGGCTGGATCGAGGGCGGTCTGGCGGCCAGCGTGTGAGGTCTTCACCGGAAGCTTCTGGCCGAAATCGTGAGCCGCGATCATGCGGAGGCGCGGTGGCGTGCCGGTTGCCCTTTCTCTATCACGTCACGATCTTATGCCTCAAGTATCGACGCCCTCTTTCTCCCAACGCTTGCGCAGCGCCGCGCGGCTCTACGGCACGCTCGTCGTCAGTCCCTCACCGCATTACGTGCCGGTGGTGGCGTCGCTCGGGCTCGATTTTATTTTTATCGACACCGAGCATATTCCGATTGGCCGCGAGAAGCTCGCGTGGATGTGCCAGGCCTATCGAGCGGTGGGGCTTCCGCCGATCGTGCGCATCACTTCGCCGGATCCGGCGGAGGCCTGCGTCGCGTTGGATGGGGGTGCGGCCGGGGTCATCGCCCCATACGTGGAGACGGTGGCGGAGGTCCGCGGGTTGGTTGGGGCGGTGAAGAAACGCCCGTTGAAAGGGCGGACGCTGGCGCGCCACCTCGCCGGGGAGGCCCTTGAGCCCGCTCTGGATAACTACGTCGAAGAACGCGCCCGAGAGCGCACGCTCATTGTCAATATTGAGAGCGTGCCTGCGTTGGCCGCGCTCGATGAGATTTTGGCGGTGGATGGGCTCGATGGTGTGCTGATCGGGCCGCACGATCTTTCGACCAGTCTCGGCGTGCCGGAAGACTACGAGCATCCCTTGTATCAGGAGGCCTGTGACACGATCATCACCAAGGCGCGGGCTCGCTCTCTCGGCGCCGGGGTGCATGCGGTGTATCCAAAAAACCGGCTGGCGCACGAAGAGCATTGGGCGCGCCTCGGAGCTAATTTTATCATCCATGCAGCCGACATCATTCTTTTTGCGGAGGGGCTCCGTCGCGATCTGAGTGAACTCAAAGGACGACTGGGCGACCTCGCCTCTGGGCAAGGCCCGAAGATTAATATCTGAGTCCGCGCGGTTTCCCGTGGGCCGGTTTTTATTTATGCAGCCTGTCGGGATATTTCACACCTGAGTTGGTTTCCCGAATTTTTCCTGCGAAGAACCCAAAAAAGCAGTCCAGCGTCCGGCTTTTCATCGACGCAACGGTCAGGCGGCGCGGCCAGGGCCCAAACAGTTTTTTTGGCGGCAGGTGCCGAAGCGCCGCGGTCCGGCGCGAGCGGCGCGCGGGTTTTGGGATCAGGAAGCGTCGCGGCTATCCGCCGGCTGGCTCGAGCTGTATCAGCCGCGCATGGCCCAAGCGAAATAGATCCGGTCGCGGGTATGTACTGATAAATTGGATACACACTCACCGTCCGCAGACCGTCGCCCGCGCCGCCACTCTCAGGAGTTTCCACCGGAGGCTCCCCGCCGTCGCCCGTCCCCGCCGTCGCCCGCGCCAGCTCCTCCCCATGACAGCCCTGAGGCACGCGGCCCGTCGGGCGGAGGGCCGTCCTCGCCCGTCGCCCGCGTCAGCTCCGTCTTATGACAGCCCAGGGTGCGCAGCCGATCCAAGAGTTGATCCGCGAAACCCGCCGGCCAGAGGCGCCGTGGATTGCTCGCCAGAAAATGCGTGCTCAGCTCGTCGGCCGGCAAATCCAGCCCTTGCTGCTTGAGCACGTTTTCCATTTCGCCGCGCGCGCAAGCCAACTCTTCATACCGCCGCGTCAGCGTGAAACGTCCTCGATCCGTGTCCCCGGCGAAACTCTGGGCCGGCAGGTTGGTGACGATGAAACGTGGGTTGTCGCCCCCGTCATCACCTCCGCTTTGCCCACTACCCGCCGCGGCCGGCGCCAGCTCGTCGGCGTCTGATACTCGAACTCGGCAAACTCCCGCACGCTCGGCGCGCCGCAGAGGCAAGACCGCATCCGCGCCGTGGCCTGCGCCGGTGGCAGTTTTCAGAGCAGCAGCGAGTTCTTCGCCAACCCGCCGCAGTCGTAAACCTCCGGCGGCGTCTCGCACCAGGCCATCATTTCCTCACGACAAAAACCCCTGTCGCCCCGCGCGATGATCCGGGCCCCGGGGCAGCGCCGGCGGACCGCCGCGACGACCCGCCCAGCGCGGGTATCCCACCGTCGGCGCCGCCTTCGTCGCGGGTGCGCAGTTGCGCCCGTAGCAGCACGTCACCCACCACCCGATTCAACGGCCGCTAGCAATAGTCGCTGTAGTAATCGATCGAGTGCCGGCCTTCCTGCAGGCCGTGCACCAAGTGGCCCATGCGGTCCAAGTCGATCACCCCGTCCTTCGCGTGGTTCTGCAGGCAGCGCCCGCCGATTTCCAACCAACAGGCCGCCACCTTGGCCAGATCGTGCGGCAGTTTGTGGCCGCGGGTTTGTTTGTGGTTGGACAACTCCAGCCGGTTGAGCGTCGAGGGCGGGGCCAATGGCATGCCGCGATCATCCGGGTTGACCCGATCCCCGGCCCGGCGGGTCGGGCTGATCGCACGCCGCGGCCAGCACCGGATCGCGGCGCAGTTGTTCGTGATCGTTGAGGTCCTCGTGGCCCAGCACCAGCGCGTAGATCCGCTGCGCCAGCAATTACTGGGTCGTGCGTCTGGTCATGGGCAACCTTCAACACCCACGACTTGGCCTCACGCTTCGAAACGTTCCCGCCCGCCGAGTCCCGCCGCCTGGCTGAGTGCCTCGAAATCCCCCACACCCCAGGCACGGGAGTTGGTTGAATTTCGCGGAGATCGAATGGGGCGCGCTCAACGGCCAGAGTTTGCCCCGCCGCCTCTCGGACCTCGACTCCACGTTTCGTGAAATCTCGGTATGGCTGAAACACCGCATCACTCGCGGCGCTCCCAGCCACTGGCGCTTTAGGACCGGGGCGGCTCGGGTCAAGCGCCTCCGACTCTACCCGAAATTATAGCGGTTTCGGGAAACTACGCTCATAATTTGACCGAGCGCTGCCAGGAGCGCGCAGCGATCTCCGAGCACGGTGTAAACGGGGGCGGGGTACGGGTGTTTGGTTCCGCTGATTCTGCTCGCGTCAGGCATGGCCCTGAGCATTACCGCATCATCACCGCAACGAGTAACCCCTCATGATTACCAACGAAATCTTTGCCCAAGGCACCATCATTCGCGAACCCGTGGGCGCCGGCCCCGGTTACTGGGTGGGTTGCCCGGGAGCATTTTATGACGCGACCGAAAAAGCGTGGTATCTTACTTATCGTATCCGGCGGCCACGCGGAGTTGCCCCTGATCGCGGTGGCGAGGTACGGATCGCGCGTTCGGTTGATTTGGTCCGTTGGTGTGATGTCGTCGTGATCGCCAAGGATCGTTATGCATCGGCTTCCATCGAACGGAGCTGCCTGCAGCGCGGTCAGGATGGTTTTTGGCGTTATTTTACAAGCTACGTAAATCCGCACGACGGGCGGTGGTGTACCGCGGTAATGAAGGCCCCGAGCGTCGCGGAGCTTGCTCCAGCCCAGCGTGAAATTATTTTCACCGGCCCACCGCTCGGGCTCGAGGGCGTCAAAGATCCATGGATACTGGAGGTCGACGGGCTCTATCATTTGTTTTTGAGCGTCGCGACGCCAACGCCGCGGACGGCGGCAGATTCCCACGCGACGTTGGATATTTTCAATACCGGCGAATGTAAGTCCGCGACCGGGCTCGCCACCTCCCGCGATCTTAATCAATGGGCTTGGCAAGGCGTCGTCTTGGCGCCGAGCGCGACGGGTTGGGACTCCTATTGTCGACGTCTGAATTCGGTGGTTTGCCTCGACGTCGCGGCGGGCTTCTCGGGCGCTCCACGTTATTTGGCGTTTTATGATGGGAGCGCGAGCCATGCAGAAAATTACGAGGAGAAATGTGCTTTGGCCGAATCGAATGATCTCCGGAACTGGCGTTCGCTCTCGCCGGCGGGGCCGCGATTTACCAGCCCCCACGCCTCGCGCTCGCTGCGTTATCTTGACGCGAAGTTTGCCGAGGGGAAATGGCATTTATTCTACGAGTACACTCGTGCCGATGGTGCGCACGATCTGCGGCTGATCACCTGTTTGGCGAGTGAGCTCGCGGCGTTGCTGGCATAACGCTGGGCCGTTTTTTCTATCGCGCCGGTCCTCGTCGGAACGTGGGGACCCTCGGATCGTTGGTTTCAGCCAAGCCTTCACGAGGCCATTCTACGCGGGTGGCTGCCGCCGCCAGCCGAACGCTTGCATCAGGTATCGGGCGATGAACAAGGGGTTGTTGCGAAGATAGCGCCCGCCCAGCCGCCGCGGTTCGGTGCAGAGTCGGAAAAACCATTCCAACCCGTGGCGCTGCATCCATCGCGGTGCTTGGGGCTTCGTCCCCGAGTGAAAGTCAAAAGCGGCCCCGACGCCGATTAAAACCCCCGCCGCGATCTGGCCCGAGAGTTCACTCATCAGCCAATCCTGCTTGGGTGTCCCGAGGCCGATCCAGAGTACGTCGGGCCGGAGGCGTGCCATCTCCGCGCGCCAGCTTGCCGTCTCGCTGGCGGTGGGCGCGCGGAAGGGAGGGCTGCAGGTGCCGACCACGCGTAAACCCGGAAAACGCTCCGTGAGTCGCTGCTGTAATTTCTCGGCCACGCCGGGAGCGCCGCCATAAAAATAATGAGTGAGTCCGGCGGCGCGGCCCGCGGCGCATACCGCAAGCATCAAATCGGGTCCGTAAACGCGGGTCATCGCCTGGTGCCCGCGTCGGCGGCCAATCCAAACGAACGGCATACCATCAGGAGTGACCAGCCACGCGCGATTAAAAACAGCGCGGAGCGCCGGGTCCTCGCTGGCCCTGGTGACCCCGTGGACATCCGCCACGCAGATATAGCCGCGGGGAGCTTCCGCGCGGACGGTGAGAATAAGCTGCTGCGCTTGGGCAAGGTTCAAGGCCGAGATATTCACCCCGAGAACATCGAAGGTGGGGACGGGGTCCAAAAGGGTTTTCATGGGGTCACGGGGCCGCCCACCGCTGATCGGTCATCCCCGCCGCCCGCCGCGTGGCCGGCGGGATGCGCTCGCAGCGGCCTCGGTGCTGGTGAATGCGATTCAGTCGGAGCCATCCGCGAAGGAGCTAGGCAGACCCCGCTTCGGCGGCAATGGATTTGTCGCCCCTGGCAGCCGTCGGTCGTAGAAAAAAAAGGCCTCTGGCAGCAATGATTTGCGAGTTTGAGTTAATAAAAAGTCGGATAATTGAGCCATGAACCCCTGCAAGCGGCTAAGTCCGACAGACTCCTCGATGCCTTTTTAAGAGGATCGGACGACCTGTTTCCGACTTGTTGCCACACCGACCTTGCGCTCCCGCGGGTAACTAGTGCAGTTTGACCGGTTCACATGGCCATTGTCAGTCTTCTCGATGTCAGCCTGAGCTTCGGTGGCGCGCCGTTGCTCGATCGCGTCAACCTTCAACTTGACCGGGGCGAACGCGTGTGTCTCGTCGGCCGCAACGGGGCCGGCAAGTCAACGCTGATGAAAATCATCGCGGGCGAGTTGTCGCCGGATAAGGGTCAGGTTTTTCGCACACCGGGTGCAGTCATTGCGACGTTACGGCAGGAGGTTCCCGTGGACCTGACCGGCACGGTTCTGAGCGTGATTGAAGGTGAAGGGGGCAGTTATGAGCAACACAACGACTGGGAACGGCACGACCGGGTGGAGCGCTTGGTGGAAAAAATGGGGTTGCCGGCGGCGATGGAGTTTTCCGCGTTGTCCGCGGGGCAAAAGCGTCGGGTACTCCTCGCCCGGGGGCTCGTGGAAGAGCCGCAATTACTGTTGCTGGACGAGCCGACGAATCATCTCGATCTCGAGTCGATCCAGTGGCTCGAGGAATTTTTGCTCGAATGGGGCGGGGCCTTGTTGTTCGTGACGCATGACCGTGCTTTCTTGCGGAAGATCTCCACGCGGATTGTGGAAGTTGACCGCGGCCAGCTCGTTGGTTGGCAGTGTGACTACAATACCTTTCTTGCGCGCAAGGAAGCGGTGCTCGCGGCGGAGGAAGTCGAACGGGCGCAGTTCGACAAGAAACTTGCGCAGGAAGAGGTCTGGATTCGCCGTGGGGTGAAGGCGCAGCGCTCGCGGGCTAATAATCGGATTCATGCCCTGGAGAAAATGCGGGCGGAGCGCACCGCCCGGCGCGATCGGGCGGGCACGGCGAAGATGACGGCACAGGAGGCCGATCGCAGCGGTTTCAAGGTCATTTCCTGTGAAGCCGCGGGGTTTCGGTATGATGATCGTTGGATCGTGCGTGATCTGACGACGCGCATTGAGCGCGGCGATAAAATCGGCATCGTCGGTCCGAACGGAGCGGGTAAGACCACCCTCCTGCGCCTGCTGCTGGGCCAGATCGCTCCGCAGGCGGGCAAGGTCGAACAGGGCACCCGTTTGGAAATTGTCTATTTTGATCAATTGCGGGCACAACTTGACGAGACCATGCGGGTGCAGGATGCGGTCGCCGATGGTAATGCGACTGTGACCATCAATGGGCGGACTCGGCACGTCATTTCCTACTTGGAGGATTTTCTTTTTGATCCGACGCGGGCGCGGACGCCGATCAAGGCGCTTTCAGGCGGCGAGCGAAATCGATTGTTGCTGGCGAGGCTTTTCACGAAGCCGGCGAATGTGCTGGTGCTCGATGAACCGACCAATGATCTCGACGCGGAGACATTAGAATTATTGGAAGACCTGCTGGTGGAGTTTGGCGGGACGGTTCTCCTCGTGAGCCACGATCGCGCCTTTTTGAACGAAGTCTGCACCAGCTTGCTCGTGTACGAAGGCGAGGGAACGTTCAACGACTACATCGGTGGTTACGATGACTGGCAGCGCGAACGAGCGGTGCGGGCCGCGGAGGCCGCCGCCGCTCTTGAGCGGGCCAAGCGGGCCTTGAAAGAGCCGGGCGCATTCGTTGGCGAGAAAAAGAAGCGCAAACTATCCAACAAAGAGCGGGCAGAGTTGGAGGTGTTGCCGAAGACCATTGAATCACTCGAAGCGGAGCAAGTTAAGTTGTCGGAGACGCTGGCGGATCCGGCGTTTTTCAGAAAAGGGGGTGCGGATGTCGCGCGCTCCACGGCCCGACTTCATGAAATCGAGACGGAATTGCCGGTGGCCTACGCCCGCTGGTCGGAGTTGGAAGGTTGACCACGCTTCGCCGCACGGCGACGTGAGCGCGGCCTGGGCGGCCGGCCGAGGCTTGCTCAAGGCCTCCGCTCCAGAAAGCGCCGAGCTTCCCCTCAACCATCCCGCCGATTTTCAGCATCGGAAGGGGCCGCCCGCGCGGTTCCCCTCAAACGCCCGCGATAATCTTATCCAGCCGGTCGGCAAACTCAGGGAGAGGCAGGCCGTTGTCTTCGACGGTGATCCAGCCGTTGTAACCAATGTCTTCGAGCGCTTGCCGCATCTTCGGCCAATCGATGCTGCCGTCGCGGAGATGGACGAACTTGCCGCTGTGGTTGTCTGGGGCGAGGGCGTAGTCCTTGATGTGGATTTTCTTGATGAGGGGCCCGAGCGTGCGAATCCATTCGTGGACGGGAACCAGATATTTCACGTGATTGCCCACGTCGTAATAGGCTTTCACGAACGGATGATTGAAGGATCCGACGAAGTTCTTATAGAGGTTCGGCCGCACCCAAAGGTTGTTCCAGACGTTCTCGAGCGCGATGATGACGTTGAGCTGCTCCGCCAGCGGGATGAGCTTCCTCACCTGTTCCTTGGAGCTATCAGTCGCCTTGTTCTGCGCCGCGATATATCGGGCAAAGGGGGCGTTGTCGCCCTTCACCACGCGACTCACGTGCCCCGTCTTCTCGTCGAAATCGATATCGAATTCCCAAGGCTGCGGTATGTTAAGATCGGCGCCAGGCGTACCGGCCCGGCCCCCGCCGACGCGGCATGGGACCATGAGGACCGCCTCGGCGCCCAACCAGTGCGCCGTGCGCAGCGCCAGCTCGCTGACCTCACGTGAGGCGTCGACCTTGGCGGGATCATCATGATTGAACTCCGCCCAGCCGCGCAGCACCGAGTGAACCTTAAGCCCAGCCCCCTCGATCAACTCCCGCGCCCGCTTGGCCCGCTCTTCGTTCATGATCGTCCCCACCTCGACGCCGTCAAAGCCCGCCGCCTTTAAATCCCGCAGCAGCCCCTCTTCCGGATTAGCAATAATTTTCGCCTTGCGAATCTTGGTCTTGAACGAGGCGGCGCGCACCTGAGTGGTCGACCACCACGCAAGCGAGGCGGCGCCGGCGGTGGCCAGAAATTGACGTCGATCTAAACATTGCGGGAAAGCATTCATCGGGGAGTGGAGTGGATTTAGGGGAGGATTTTCGAAAGGCAGGAGACGCCGTTCGCTATAAAAATTATCTCGGCACGGCGACCGGACCACCGAGACTTGCCCAGCGCAGAAGGCTCAGCGGAGAGCAGGTCGGTCCGATCGCAAAAGCCTTAAGGGCCCGCTGGCTCAGCGCAACATCTGCTTTATGCCTTGAAGAACTATGATCAGCCAATCCGACCGCACCGGCTGTATCTTCACTTCCGCGGGTGGCGCGGATGCGGTCCCCCGGCATCTGGCACCGCCAACAGATTTAAGTTAGGTGGCTTGATGGCGTCGGCGCGGCACTTCGCAAAACGTCGCTGATTTTTGGATACTTTAGCCTGTTCGCACCGGCCGGAGGTCGAGCGGAGGCGTGATGCCGCCGGCCGCCGCGGTTCTTACCACCAAGCCGGCCAGCTGCGTCGTGGTGCCGATGGCCGACCAATCTCAATGGGGGGAGGGACCGGATTTTCTGGGAGCGGAGTTTATTTGTAGGTCGAAAAATATCGGGCGGACGTGTTTCGCCTCACTTCTTTCGTTTAGCCGATCGCATGCGCGTGGCCGGGCAATGCCATGCTAAGCGCGCGTCGATAGCCGGTGACGACGATGTCGCCGGCGGGGCTGATTTCCGCCACCGCATAGGCGTTGTTCGCCTCGCCGGAACCTTCAATCACGGCCCGCAGAGTGTAATAATGAATGCCGTTGATCAGCGTGTAGCCGCCGGGGTGGTCGTGGCCTTGAAAAACCGCGAGCACCCGGCCGCTCGCTTCCAACAACGCGCGCACCTCCACCCGGTTGCGAATGGACGCGTGCCCATCGCCATCGAGCCGCTGGTGTACGAGGACCACGACCGGTTCGGCGCCCGCCGCCAGTTCGTTGCGCAACCAGGCCACCTCCGGCGTTGGAATATTGGCATCGCGCCAGTCAAATTTGCCGCGATCGTAATCGCGCCCCTGCTGGTCGTAGGTGGCGTCGAGCACAATGAAGTGAACGCCCTCTCGGCGAAACGCGTAATAACTCCGATCACGGGCGATGCCGGTGTTCTCGATCTGGGCGACCACCGCCGACTTCGGCAAATTGTCCATGTCGTGATTGCCGAGCACGTGATAGGTCGGGCCGCCGAAACGCTGGATTTCGTGCTCGATCGCGACGAGGTGCCCCATCGTTTGCTCCTCGGACTCTCCGGCGGCCATGTCCTTCATATCACCCAGCATGGCAAGGAAGCCGACCTTTTCGGCCCTCAGCCGCTCAACCGCTTCGCGGACCTTGAACAACGACTCTCGATAGTGGCGCGTGCCCTTGGCCGCGGCGTCGGCGTAATGCGAATCGGTCACCAACCCAAAACGCAGGGGCGTCCGCGCTCGACCGCCACCTTGGCTGGCGCACCCGCCTGCCATCAGGCCGAGCCACGCGGCGGCTGACGCCTTGAGAAAGTCACGCCGGTCGAGGTGCCAGTGGTCTGGCCCGCCCGCGGTCTCCGCTAAATTCAGCGGAGCAATTCGAGGATTCCTCGTCGAGTGGGTAGGCATGACAAAATCCTTAACTTTTTTAAGCCCGATGGCCAGAGCGCGCTTAAGCCGTCTGCGCACCCGCTGGCCTCATGATGGCGTCAGTTGACTGAATATCTCCAGATGCCCGGCACGTCGCTGATGTTCCAGGATCACTGCCGCCAGCACCGAGCAAAAAACGATATCCGTTTTCAGGAAGTAGCTCAGCGCAGAACCCTGACCCACTCCAAGGCGGGAGGAACTCTATCCCCCGCTCAACGGCTTGCTCGCGGTAGACTTCCTATGATTTTTTCTTCGGCGTGGCTTTCCGCGCTTTCGCCGGCTTCTTCAGCGGTTTGACCGGGGCTTTGGCGCCCGCGGTTTTTACTTTCGCGGTCTTTACTTTCGCGGTCTTCGTTTTTGAGGGCGCCGGAGATGGGGCGAGGATGCGTTTGAGAGAAATCTCGGTGGCATCGCGCCACAAACGCTCCAGCCCGTAGCGTTCCCGAGTCTCCGGCAGAAAGAGGTGAATCATCACATCGAACGCATCGATCACCATCCAGCCGCTCTCTTGGGAAGTTTCCATCCCGACGATATGAACCTTGCCGGCGTCGAGAGCTTTCTCGATCTCGACCCGCAGCGCCCGCAGATGAGGTTGAGAGGTAGCCGTCGCCAAAATGAGGAAATCGGTGATCGATGACTGCTTGGAGACGTCCAATATTGTGAGTTCGCCAGCTTTTTTGTCGTCGAGGACCTGGCAGCACAACTTCACCAACGGGAGCAGATCAGTCTTAAGGGATTTCATAGCTATTTAACGATACAAGGCGTGTTCCTTGATTAAGACAATGGCCTTGTGCGGGACAAAATAATCAAGCGAGAGATTCCGGCGGATGCGTTCGCGCAATTCCGTCGAGCTGATGGCGAGGAGATGGCCCTCGCAACGGTGAAGGCGCAAACCGGGGATATCCGGTCGAGGTTTGTTCGGATAGCCTGGCCGCTCGAGAAAGATGAATTCAACCAGCTGGGCGAGCTCATGAATGTCTTTCCAAAGGTGGAGATGCGGTAACTGGTCACCGCCGATTACCCAGAATAATTGGTCGTTGGGGTAGAGCGCGCGAAAATACCGCGCGGAATCGATCGTGTAACTCACGCCGCCGCGTCGCAGTTCAAAGTCGTCGATTTCAAACCGTTTATCCCACTCAATCGCCGCCCCCAACATGGCCAGTCGGTCCGATGCGGAGGATTGGATTTCATTGGGTTTGAGCGGGGCTTGGGCGGCGGGCACCAGAATGAGCCGATCGAGTTGGTATTGCTCGAGGGCGTCTTGGGCGGCCAGCAAATGGCCAAAGTGGACGGGGTCAAAGCTCCCGCCGAGAAATCCGATTTTCACCGCGCGGACCGTGATGACCCGAGGAATTTCCCGCAAGGTCAATTCCGCCAAGCCCATTTTCCGCAGTTCTCAAGAGGCCGGCCGCGTCTTAACGAAAAGGCGCGCGCGGCGACAAACCGAAACGTGATCGGGTCGATCGGGCGTCGCGCGGAAACGGGGTGTTTTCAGCTGAATTACGACGTGTTTTAACGGCTCCCCCGCCTCGGCGCGGTGAGGTCGATGACGAAATCTCTCAAGTTTGGCTTGGAATTTTGGGCGGTAGTGGGTTGTTCTAAGGACGTCAAAGCCCGGGTGGTGAAATGGTAGACACTAGGGACTTAAAATCCCTTGGCCGTAAGGCCGTGCGGGTTCGAGCCCCGCCTCGGGCACCATCACGTTTCGAAATAATGACCACCCCTAAATTATTTTGGCTTGTCGTCGACTTGTTCGTAGACTCGGCAACGTCCGCTAAAATACCCGCCAGACCCGTTTCCCCTTTTTCGCCTCACTAGCCCCGTTTCCGTCGAGTTCTAGCCCATCGGTGGAGCCGTGAAGGTCCAATTCTAGCTGTGCCGGAAATACGCGAATTAAGCCGCTGCCGTTGAGACCCGGGGGGGCGACGATGTGGAGGCTGGGGAGAATGAGAATAAATCCACCCTGTGAAGTATTTTTCTGCAGTGCGCATTGAGGCTCCCGTCCTATTGGTCGTCTAGGAAACTCCCCGCACGGCCCAAGTGAGCCCCCCGTGGTCGGGGGCTGCTCCGATAAACCCTCCAAAGCCTACAAAGTATCCTGACGGGGGGACTTTGTAGGGTTTGTAGGAGAGGGGTGGGGTTTATTGAGTTTTTGACTTCCGGTAGCTGCGAGCGTGAGCGAGTGGTGTTTCGACTATCGTCCAAATATCAAGAGAGGTTGGTATCAGGTGACGGTGGGAAAAGATCTTCCCTTGTGAAGAAGGTCAATTCGGCCACGGGCGGTCGTCGTAAAACGGCGTTTTGTTACATTTCCGCCCCCTATGACACCCGTGGCACCCGCCCACAGTGAGATTTACGGCACTTCGTAAACCTCGACGAGGGCGATCCCAGTGGTGCCGTTGACGCCGGTGACTTGGGCCGTGTAGTTGCCGGGCGCGAGCGTGACAAGGAGGGCCGCGTCTTTGGAGGTCGAGGGCAGCGTGAAGGCTCCGACGCTGGCGAAGGCAGCCGTGAGTTGGGCCGTTCCGCCCCAATCGTTATTTTCACCGATCTTGACGGAGGACGAATTGAAGAGCGTGAGCTGGGGATCGGCGACGGTGCCCGGCACGCCGAAGGCGCCGAGCGTGGGGCCGATACCGCGCACGAGCATCTTCGCCGAAGTCGAGCCTCCGACCACGAAGCCCATGGTGAGGACCGACCCAAGGTGCTTAAGTACGGAGACGTTAACGAGGCGTGGCGTCGATGTCGTGAATGAAGCCAGCGACGTCGCATCGTAGATTTCAGCGATGACTGTGCCCCTGCCGCTGCCGACCGCGGAGACCTTCACTGAATTGTCGCGCGTGGTGATGTTCG